>JAVXVR010000553.1:0-2548 GCA_032230165.1 Acidobacteriota bacterium
AGTCCGAACGTGCCCGCGGCTGGCTCAACCGTCGCCACGCAGGCAGCATCTCAACCGGGGCACGTCTATACGGGTCTCACCATGGCTAACAACGGCACAGCCAATTTCCTCTACGCCGCCGACTTCAACAACGGCAAGATCGACGTCTATAACGCCTCGTTCGTGCTCCAGCCGACGGCTAGTTTTCCGTTCGCGGACCCGACCATCCCGACAACGTCGGGGAACACTTATCATCCCTTCAACATCCAAGCCATCGGCGGCTCGCTCTACGTCGCCTACGCGAAGGTCGGCACCGACGGGAGAGATGAAGAGGGCGTCGGCAACGGCTTCGTCCGCCGGTTCAACGCCAACGGCGTCCGCGACCTCACCTTCGGCATCAACAACGGACCGCTCAACTCGCCGTGGGGCATGACAATCGCGCCCGCATCTTTCGGCATCTTCGGCGGCGCGCTCCTCGTCGGCAACTTCGGCGAGGGCAATCCGAGCATCCACGCTTTCAACCCGACGACGGGCGCGTTCCTCGGCACGCTCCAGAACGAGAACGGCGATGGTATCGAGATCGACGAACTGTGGGCTTTGACCTTCGGCAACGGCGGCAACGGCGGCGACGTGAACACGCTCTACTTCACCGCCGGTCCCGCCGAGGAGCAGCACGGAATCTTCGGGAAGCTTAACCCGACGACCGCCAGCGCGACCTCGCTCATCCAGTTCTCCAGCGACACCATCACCATCGGCGAGGGCAACGGCAGCGTCCAGATCACCGTCACGCGCGCGGGCGATGTCTCCGGATCGGCGACAGTCCTCTACGCGACCTTCGACGAGAGCGCAACCGCACACGCCAGTCAGAAGACCGACTATGAGATCGCCGAAGGTATCTTGCGCTTCGCGCCGGGCGAGTCGAGCAAGACTTTCAGTATTTCTCTCGTGGACGACAAGTTCGTCGAGGGCGACGAGACCGTTAACCTTATGCTGAGCAACCCGACGGGCGTTGGTGCCGGACTCGGCAGTCCCAACGTTGCCGAACTCACGATCCACGACAACGACTCTGCGCCATCAACCACGAACCCGATTGACGATAAGAACTTCTTCGTCCGCCAGCAGTACCTCGACTTCCTCAATCGCGAGCCGGACACGGGCGGCTTCAACGCCTGGGTGAATCTGCTCACAGGCTGCGCCGATCAGTTCAACAACAACCCGTCGAGCCCGTCGGCGGCATGCGATCGCGTGGCGGTCTCGCGCGCGTTCTTCCTCTCTTCGGAGTTTCAGCTCAGGGGCTACTTCGCGATCCGCTACTACCGCGCCGCCTTCGGTCGCGATCCGCTCTACGGCGAGTTCATGGGCGACATGAGCCGCTTGAGCGCAGGCGACGAGGCGTCGAAGGTGACCTTCACCAACGAGTTCGCGCAGCGCAACGAGTTCCTTGCGACGCTTGCCGCGCTCACGAACGCGCAGTACGTTGACCGCCTCATCGCCAACACGGGCGTCAGCACCTTCCCCGCGGGCTTCCGCGATTCGGAAGTCGCCGCCCTCGACGGCGCGACGAAGACGCGCGCGCAGGTGCTGCGCGAGATCGTCGAGCGCGCGGAGTTCTCCGGCGACACGCCGACCTTCAATCGCGCCTTCGTCCTCGCCGAATACTTCGGCTACCTGCGTCGCGATCCCGACACCACGGGCTTCAACGCATGGATTGCCTACCTCGCCGCGCACCCCGGCGACTTCCGCACGATGGTGCACGGCTTCGTCAACTCGAACGAGTACCGTCAGCGCTTCGGCGCATCCTAACGCGCGAGGGCGGCGCGATCAGTTGGTTGTGATCGCGCCGCCCCATCGCAGACTCGAACTGCCGGACGTAACCGCGTCCGGCAGTTTTTTTATGACACGGAAAGAGAGACCGAGGCGTGAAGTCTGGCGAGTTAAGAAATTTACGCGGGCGGTCGAAAACTAGGTGTCGGTCGGTCGGCTCCCTTCGGTCAGTTCCCTCCCCCGCCAGTCGCGCGAATCGTCAAAACGGCGCACGTAGATCGAAGCCCCCTGGATGCGCTCGACCACGACGCGCTCGCCCGCTTCGAGCGGCGGCTCGCCCTCCGCCGGATATGCCGTCCACGTCGAGCCGAAAACTTTCACCGCGCCCTCGCTCATCGAGCCGCGACTCGACGTGACGACCGTCCCGACCTTGCCCGGCAGCGAGTCCGCGCCGGTCTTGAGTCCGCCCTCCTTCTCGCGCACGAAGTAGTTGGCGAAGATCGTGCGCGAGGCGGCGGTGAGCGCCATCGAGACGACGAAGAAGACGAGAAACTGGAACGGGTAGCCGAGACCGACGATGTCGGCGAGCGCGGCACAGAGCGCGCCGATGCCGAACCAGAGCAGCACGAAGCCCGGCGTGAAAATCTCAGCGATGATCAGCACCAGCCCCAGCACCACCCACAGAATCCAGATGTAGTCGGTCATCTCGTTATCTTGTCAGTCCCGCCTGCGGTTGCGGGCGGGCTTTGTGTGCGGAGACCCGCCCGCTACCGCAGGCGGTACTGACGCGGCGGGCGCGTCCTCA
>JAVXVR010000638.1:0-3343 GCA_032230165.1 Acidobacteriota bacterium
TTGGCGTGATCCGCCCCGAACAACTCTTTCGCGCGATCAATCGCCGCCTGTTCGACTACGTCTGCGAACTCGCAGCCGCCGTAGTAGCGTTTGCCGGGATAGCCTTCCGCGTACTTGTTCGTGAAGACCGACCCCATCGCTTCCAAGACCGCCTCGCTGACGAAGTTCTCCGAGGCGATCAGCTCCAAGCCGTTCGCCTGCCGCGCGACTTCGTTGTCGATGGCGCGGCTCACGAGCGGATCAACTTCCGCGAGCGGCGCGTTGCGTCTGTCGTTCATAGTCTCCTCCGACGGTCGAAAGTTTGCCCGGCGGTTCAGCTTGTCGGTTTGTTTAGGGCTGCGATGTTACCTCACGCGCGGCGGCGGCGCAAAAGAAGCCGCGCGTCTCAACCGACCTTTGTGCCGAAGAGCGCGGCAGCAAGCGCCGCCCCGAAGAGTCCCGACGCGAAGTGAGCCGCGAGGAAGATCGAGATCGTGGCGAACGCCATCACGCCGCGCGTCCTGAACAGGTAATAAGGTAGGCAGAGCGCCCCCGTGCCGAGCAAGATCACCCCTGCGCAGTAAGGCAGCTCGTAACGCCGCCTGCGGCTATCACTCAGCAGCCAGTAGCCGAGCGCGTAGATCAGCGCGATGCGCGTCAAAGGGTCGAAGCGTCGCGAGTCCGCGCCGGAGAACTCGTAGAGTACGAGGGCTGTATCCACGAACAGCACGTAGGCGTAGAGGATAACGTTGGCGGCGTTGAAGTGTGACTTGAGGCTGCTCATAGGTCGGCAGACGTGGCTCGGCGCTCCGTGGCGCGCGGCATTGTGCGCCCTCCGGCTCGAAGCGCGCAAGGCGCGGCGGTTGCGCTCAGCGGCGCGACTGCGCCACAATGCTCGTTCATTTCGGTCGCGCTGTTTGCAACCGTGAGAGACTGAGAGGAACTTTCATGCGCTGGTCACAATACTTCATCCCCACTCTGCGCGAAGACCCTGCGGACGCGGAGGTTGTCTCGCACAAACTCTTACTGCGCGCCGGAATGGTGCGCCAACTTGGCGCGGGAATCTATTCATACTTGCCTCTGGCGTGGCGCGTCATGCGACGCGTCGAGCAGATCATACGCGAGGAGATGGACGCGATTGGCGGACAGGAGTTTCAACTGCCCGCGCTGAACCCGCGCGAGATTTGGGAGGAGTCGGGACGCTGGACGGTGATGGGCGACAATATGTTTCGTCTGAAAGACCGCAAGGGCGCAGACCTCTGTTTAGGGATGACGCACGAGGAAGTGTTCACGTCCATCGCGCGCCACGAGCTGCGCTCGTACAAGCAACTGCCGCAGGTCTGGTATCAGATACAGACGAAGTTTCGCGACGAGCCGCGCCCGAAATCCGGCGTGCTGAGAGTCCGCCAGTTCATCATGAAGGACGCCTACTCGTTCGACGTGGACACAGACGGTTTAGACAAGTCCTTCGAGGATCAGAGACAGGCTTACGTCAAAATCTTCACGCGTTGCGGCTTGAAGTTCTCGATGGTCGAAGCCTCCTCCGGCGCGATGGGCGGCTCGGCTTCAAATGAGTTCATGGTTAAGACGGACGCGGGCGAAGATTTGATCGCGACGTGCGGCGCTTGCGGCTACGCGGCGAATTTAGAGAAAGCGACTTCAAAGCTCGATGTAATCACGGACGAGCCTTCGACGCTCTCCGCGCCCGAAGAGTTCCCTACGCCGAACGTTCGCACCATCGAAGACCTGATCAACTTCCCCGGCGGGGCTGTCGCGGAACGGCAGATCAAGTCGCTCGTGTATATCGCCAAAAGCGACACAGGCGAAGAGAAACCCGTCATTGCGCTCTTGCGTGGTGATCAGCAACTGCACGAGACGAAACTCGCCGACGCGCTCGGCGCGACGGAGGTGCGACCCGCGCACCCGGAAGAGATTCGCGACTTGATGGGCGCGGCGGCGGGCAGCCTCGGCGGAGTCGGCGTGAAGCAGAAGGCGAAAGCGTCAGGTCGTGAGCTTCGTATCGTCGCTGACAACGCGCTCAAGGGTCGCACGAACATGACGACCGGCGCGAACAGAGACGATCATCACCTGCGCGGCGTGGACATCGAGCGCGACATTGAAGTTGACAGTTGGGTTGATCTACGCACCGTCCAGTCCGGCGAGCGTTGCCCGAACTGCGAGGCGGGCACGTTGGACGTAGCGAAGGCGCTTGAGATCGGACACATCTTCAAGCTCGGCACGAAGTATTCCGTCTCGATGGGCGCGTCGGTGCTCACGCAGGACGGCAAGGAGACGCCCATCGTCATGGGCAGCTACGGCATCGGCGTCGAGCGCATCATGGCGGCGGCGATTGAGTTGCACCACGACGCGGACGGCATCGTCTGGACGCCGTCAATCGCGCCCTTCGACGTGGTCGTCACCGTCACGAACATGAAGCAGGCGGAGTTGAAAGACGCGGGCGAGAAACTTTACGCAGACTTGCAACGCGCCGGACTCGACGTACTGCTCGACGACCGCGACGAGCGCGCGGGCGTCAAGTTCAAAGACGCAGACCTCATCGGCATCCCCTTCCGCATCACCGTCGGCAAGAAGATCGCAGACGCCACGGTCGAGTTGTTCGAGCGCGCGACGAAACAGTCATCAGACGTGAAGCTCGATGAAGTAGTGGCGCGCGTGCAGCAACTCACCGCCGCCGCTCAATAATGTCTCGCGTCCGTCCGATGCGCGGATGCGCCGCAGGTATTTTCCCGCTCCCCGCGGGCGCGCAAAGTTCCACCTGCCGGAAAGATCTGTTGACATCCGCCCCGGGGTATCATATTTTGCGTCGGTCTCAAACAGCGGGCGCTCACCCGGCGGTCGCCCTCCGATCCGCCGTCTCGAAAGTCCCCGGATTGTTTCTCGATAGATTCTCACTATCGTTATAACCGACGCCCAGCCCCGCAACGCGGAGATCAATGCCCCGTGTGACGCCTCGACCGGATGCGTCGCGGAGGAAGACCATGCCAAATGCCCCCCTCATCAATCCCACACAAGAAGTCCGTTTCGCCGTCGTCATGTACGGCGGTCTCTCGCTCTGCATTTACATGAATGGCGTCGCGCAGGAGATGCTCAATCTCGTGCGCGCGACCGCCCCCGCTGGCGACGCCCCGCCCGGCGGACGCTTGCGAGCCCGCGCCAAATCAGACCTGCGTGGCACCGAACTTGTTTACCGCAAGCTCGGTCAAATGCTCCAGCGCGGGAAGCCGACTAAACCGCTTAGCGAGATCGACGCTGAGCCCGACAGCCCCATCCTGACGCGCTTTATCGTGGACGTGATCTCCGGCACGTCCGCGGGCGGCATCAACGGCGTCTTCCTCGCCAAAGC
>JAVXVR010000575.1:0-4240 GCA_032230165.1 Acidobacteriota bacterium
TGGGCTCAGTCGTTCACGCTCTCACGCACCACCGTGACGATTCTCATGGCGGCTTACGGTTTCATCGCATCGGTATTGCCTGTGTGGATGCTTCTGTGCCCGCGCGACTATCTGTCGTCGTATTTGAAGATCGGAACCATCGCGTTTCTCATCTTCGGCGTCATCCTCGTCCACCCGCATCTGAACATGCCCGCGCTGACGCCGTTTGTGTCGGGCGGCGGACCCGTCATTCCGGGGTAGCTCTACCCGTTCGTCTTCATTACCATCGCCTGCGGGGCGTTCAGCGGCTTCCACGCGCTCATCTCTTCGGGCACGACGCCGAAGATGCTCACGAAAGAATCAGACGCGCGCATGATCGGCTATGGCGCGATGCTGATGGAAGGCGTCGTCGGTGTGGTCGCTTTGATCGCCGCCACGTCGCTCTTCCCCGGCGACTACTTCGCCATCAACACGGCGCAGCGCACCGACGCGCAAAAGGCGGCATACGTCCGCATGGTTGACGAGCACACGGCGCAGGGGTTCGATCTCCAGCCGAAGGAACTTGACCAACTCCAAGCTGAGTCGGGCGAGAAGACTCTGCGCGGTCGTGCGGGCGGCGCACCCACGCTTGCCCTCGGCATCGCCAAAATCTTCAACGCGATTCCGGGCATGACCGGACTGATGAAATACTGGTATCACTTCGCCATCATGTTCGAGGCGCTCTTCATCCTGACGACGATTGACACGGGCACGCGGGTGGGGCGCTTCCTCGTCGGCGAGTTCGGCGGGCGGTTCTATCGTAAATTTGAAGAGCCGACGTGGCTGCCCGGATCGATCATCACGACCGCGCTCGTCGTCGCGGGCTGGGCGGCGTTCATCTGGTCTGGCTCGATCTCGACGATCTGGCCCATGTTCGGCGTCGCGAATCAGTTGCTCGCGGCGGTCGCACTCTGCGTCGCGACGACCGTCATCATCAACTCCGGCAAGGCGCGCTACTGTTGGGTGACAATTGTGCCGCTCTCGTTCGTCGGCACGACGACGCTCGTCGCCGGGTGGGAGTCGATCACAGACATCTTCCTCCCGCTCACGCGCAACCCAGAGACCGCCAAGCAGGGTTACATTGACGCGACTCTGACGGCGATCCTCATGGCGGCGGCTGTTGTCATCCTCGCCGACTCGATCCGCCGCTGGACGGGCGCGCGCCGCAAGCCGGAGCTGACCGGGCAGCCGCTACCCGGCGACCAACCATTGCCGCAGAGCGCGATGTGAAAGCAAGGCAAAAGTAAAAAGGCAAAAGGCAAAACTGGGAACGAGCCTCCTCACTTTTACCTTTTGCCTTTTTACTTTTGCCTTTATCCGTTGGACAGTTCCACCCTAAATCGGCAATAATTACCGCTTTCTAGCGCGACTTGCGGGCGGGCTGTAGTGTAGGAGGGACGCGCTTCCTGTGCGTCTTCGTTTGTTCGTGTGCCCCGTCCGTCGAGAGTTTCGCGCTGGCGTGTTCCCCTTCAGATACCAACATCGGAAAGGAAATTCTCAGACGTGGATTTTAACAACCTCTTTTCTAACTTCAGACTAGCTGCGCTGCGACGCGCCGCCCTCTTCGTCTTCGCGTGCCTCGCGCTCAGTGCCGCGCTCTCAACGACTGCGCTCGCGCAGCGCACAGACCCGGCTGCCCCGGCGGACGCGCGCGGCGCGGGAGCCCCTGCGCGTCAGGCGACGGCGCACCAGCCGGGCGGCGAGGCGAACCTCGTGCTCCCCGATCTCTCGCGGGTGAAGTTCCTCAATGGTAGCGTTGACGGTCATACGCTGCTGCTCACCGGACTCGTCATCTGCGCGCTCGGGCTCGCCTTCGGGCTGATGATCTTCATGCAGTTGAAGAACATGCCCGTCCACCGCTCGATGCGCGAGATTTCTGAATTGATCTACGAGACCTGTAAGACCTACCTCATCACGCAGGGCAAGTTCATCCTGATTCTGGAAGCCTTCATCGCCGTCGTCATCGTGCTCTACTTCGGCTATCTCTCGCCGCCCGCCGACCCGAATGCTTCGACCGCGCTGAGAGTCGTCGTCATTTTGCTCTTCAGTCTCATCGGCATCGCCGGCAGCTACTGCGTCGCGTGGTTCGGCATCCGCGTCAACACCTTCGCCAACTCGCGCACGGCGTTCGCCTCGCTCGGCGGCAAGCCCTACCCGATCTACGCGATCCCGCTTAAAGCTGGCATGAGCATTGGAATGCTTTTGATCTCGGTCGAGCTTTTGATCATGCTCTGCATCCTCCTCTTCATCCCGCGCGACTACGCCGGACCCTGCTTCATCGGCTTCGCCATCGGCGAATCTCTGGGTGCGGCGGCGCTGCGCATCGCGGGCGGCATCTTCACGAAGATCGCTGACATCGGCTCGGACTTGATGAAGATCGTCTTCAAGATCAAAGAGGACGACGCGCGCAACCCCGGCGTCATCGCCGACTGCACGGGCGACAACGCGGGCGACTCGGTCGGACCCTCTGCCGACGGCTTCGAGACCTACGGCGTGACGGGTGTGGCGCTCATCACGTTCATCCTGCTCGGCGTGCGCGATCAGGCGACGGTGGCGGTGCAACTGCTCGTTTGGATTTTCGTCATGCGCATCATGATGGTCGTCGCCGCGGCAGCCTCTTACTTCATTAACGAGGCAATCGCGAAGGCGCGCTACGCAGGTGCTGACACGATGAATTTCGAGAAGCCCTTGACCTCTCTCGTCTGGATCACTTCGGTCGTCTCGGTCGTGCTCACCTACATCGTCTCGTACCTCATCGTGCCGGAGCTGCGCGGCGACACGACGCTCTGGTGGAAGCTCGCGTCGATCATCTCTTGCGGCACTTTGGCGGGCGCGATCATCCCGGAACTCGTCAAGGTCTTCACCTCAACCGAGTCGCGCCACGTTAAGGAAGTGGTCACGTCTTCGGAAGAGGGCGGAGCGTCGCTCAACATTTTGTCAGGTCTGGTTGCCGGAAACTTCTCCGGCTTCTGGCTCGGCATCTCCATCGTTGCGCTGATGGCTATCGCCTATGTCGTCAGCATCTACGGCTTGGGCGCGCTGATGGTCGCGCCCGCCGTCTTCGCCTTCGGGTTGGTCGCCTTCGGCTTCCTCGGTATGGGACCCGTCACCATTGCCGTTGACTCTTACGGACCCGTCACAGACAACGCGCAGTCGGTTTACGAGCTGTCGCTCATCGAGCAAGTTCCGAACATCGAGGCGGAACTGAAGCGCGATCTCAACATAGATGTGAACTTCGAGCGCGCCAAGCACCTTTTGGAAGAGAACGACGGCGCGGGCAACACGTTCAAGGCGACGGCGAAGCCTGTGCTTATAGGCACGGCGGTCGTCGGCGCAACGACGATGATCTTCTCGATCATCATGGCGTTAACCTCCGGCATGACGGAGCACGTCGAGAGCCTGTCGCTCCTGCACGCGCCCTTCGTGCTCGGCTTGATCACGGGCGGCGCGATCATCTACTGGTTCACGGGCGCGTCGATCCAAGCCGTGACGACGGGCGCATACCGCGCCGTCGAGTTCATCAAGCACAACATCAACCTCGACGCCGAGAAGGCTTCAGTCGAAGACTCGAAGAAGGTCGTCGAGATTTGCACGAAGTACGCGCAGAAGGGGATGTTCAATATCTTCCTCACCGTCTTCTTCGCCGCGCTCGCCTTTGCCTTCGTCGAGCCGTTCTTCTTCATCGGCTACCTCTTCTCCATCGCGATCTTCGGCTTGTATCAAGCGATCTTCATGGCGAACGCGGGCGGCGCGTGGGACAACGCCAAAAAGATCGTCGAAGTCGAGCTCAAAGCGAAGGGCACGCCACTGCACGATGCCTGTGTGGTCGGCGACACCGTGGGCGATCCGTACAAGGACACTTCGTCCGTCGCGCTCAACCCAGTCATCAAGTTTACGACGCTCTTCGGTCTGCTCGCCGTCGAGTTGGCTGAGAGCTTGCGCGCCAGTCGCGACGGCGACGCGACGCTCAACCTCGCGCTCGCCGCCGTCTTCTTCGTCATCGCGTGCGTCTTCGTCTGGCGCTCGTTCTACGGGATGCGCATCGGCTCGGAAGTGACGGACGTGAAGGTGAAGGACATGGGCACTGACCGCGAAGGCGTCGTAGCGGACTGATAAAAGCCGTGACAAGTGACAGGTGACAGGTGACGAGAAAGAACTTCTTGCCTGTCACCTGTCACCTGTCACTTGTCACGAGGTATTCACTATGGACACTTACGCAAAA
>JAVXVR010000612.1:0-2997 GCA_032230165.1 Acidobacteriota bacterium
GCTCGCCGCAGACTCGCGCGCGCAGCGTGCCGCCACGACGGCGGGCGCATCCGGCACAAGCACTGCGGTCAAGAAGGCGGGCACGGAGGAGGGCGCAAACGCGCCGCGCGTGAGCGAAGCGCCGAGCGCGCCGCCGCCAGAGACTCCCTCCGCGCCGCCTGAACCCGCTGCCGAGATCGAGGCGCTCATCGCGCGCGCGCGCGCCGACGACTACTACGACATGCTCGGCGTCGCGCACCACGCCGATAAGTCTGACGTGAAGCGCGCCTACTACGCGCTCGCCAAGCGCTTCCACCCGGATCGCTTTCGCCGTGCGGCGGACGCTGACACGCTATCGCGGATCGAAGGTGCCTTCGCAGAGATCGCGCGCGCCTACGAGACGCTGCGCGAGCCACGCGAGCGCGCCAGCTACGACAGCAAGCTCGCCGCTCAGTCGTCGCAGCGCGGCGGGCAAGCGACGGGCGAGGGGCGACAGTCGCGCGACTCTGCCGAGGGGTCGGGCGCGTCGCAGTCTCGCGCCGAGGAGAGTTTCCAGCAGGGGCTCGCCGCGACGCAGCGCGGCGACGTGGCGGCGGCGGCACTCCACTTTGGTGAAGCCGTGCGTCTCTCCCCGCAGCAGGCGCGCTATCACGCGCTCTACGGGCGCGCGCTGATGGCGGACACGCACGCGCGCCGTCAGGCTGAGGCTGAGTTGCGCGCCGCGATGACACTTGATCCGCAGAACGCCTCGTATCACGTCGCACTCGCGGAACTCTACATCATGATTGGCTTGCAGCGGCGCGCCAAGGGCGAACTCGAACGCGCCCTCTCGCTCGACCCGCAGAACACCGCCGCAAAACGTATGCTGGAACGGATGAAAGGAAAGTGACAAGCAAACCGTGACAAGCGACAAGTGACAAGCAAATCCGATTGCTTGTCTTGCTTGTCACTTGTCACCTGTCACGCTTGAGAATGGCTTCTCTCAAACCACAACTCTCAGACGAGGAGCGGCTCGCGCGCGACGTGTTCACGCGGCTCGCGGCGGTGACGGACGAGTTCGAGGCTTACGCGCACCCGCACGCCGAGCGCATCGCATCGCTCTCGGACGCGCTCGCCAAGCTCTTCAACCTCGGTCGCGCCGACCGCGCCAGCTTACGCATCGGCGCGCTCGCGCACGATCTCGGCGAGGCTTCGATGAAGCGCGACTACATCCGGCGCGCGGGCGCGCTGAATGGTGAGGAGCGGCTCGATCTGGCGCGCCACCCCGTCATCGGCGAGCAGGAGGCGGCGCGCGCGGGCGCGGATCGCGCGGCGCAGCTCATCGTGCGCTGGAGTCACGAGTGGTGGAGCGGCGGCGGTTACCCGGACGCGCTCCGCCGCGAGCAGATTCCGCTCGGCGTGCGCATCTTTCGCGTCGCTGATTCCTACTGCGCGCTCACAGACGATCGTCCCTTCCGCCGCGCGGGCACGGAGGAGGAGGCGCGCCGCCATCTCGCGCAGTGGGCTGGCATCGAGTTCGACCCGCAGGTCGTCCGCGCCTTCCTCACACTGCACGGTCTGCCTGAGCTGCGCTCCTACGCGCGACGCGACGCCGACGCGACGCCATCATCAACGTCCGACGACGCGCGTCCTTCTTTAACCGAAGACGCGGGCGCGAACTTCGGCGACGCGGCGCGACAAGTCGCGTTGGGCGGTGACGGCGACGACAAATCGCTCGGCGGGCGCGTCCCCGAAGCGGGCGCGAACCCTTACGCGCAAGCGAGTGATGACAACGCTGCTGACAAAGCGTCTGATGAGGTTGCCGCCGAATGATGAACAGCTTTCCCGAAGAGACGCCGCGCGGCTGGCTCGCCTTCGAGTTGAGCGTGCTTCGCCGCCTGCGCTTCCGCTCGGTCGCGAACCCGCTCGCGGGCGAGCCGGATTTAGACGTGTACCTCAAACGCTGGGGGGCGCGCGTCGCCGTCAACGACGCGGCGCAGTGGGCTTGGGTGCGAGGGCTGGCGCGCGTCGAGAATAACGACGCGCGACTCTCGGAAGCGGATTTCGATCTGCTGCTCGAAGACGTTTACGTGCCGCACCACCGTTTGCGTAACCCCGCGCTCGCGCGCTGGTTCGGCGAGACCGACGCGTGGTGGTTCGACAACTACCGACACAATGCCGAGCGGCTCGAAGGCGAGACACGGCAAGCGCACGCGCTCGATCTTGGTATGATGGTCGGCGACTACGCGCTCTCCTTCGACTCGGAGACGCGCGAGCTGCGCCAGCCCCTCTCGCGCGCGCTGCGCCGCATACACGAATCAACTCCTGCGCCCGTCAACAACAATCAACTGAACGTGAGCCGCAACACGGACGCGCGCCACTTCGTCGCAGACCAGCACGGCGAGCTGCTCTTTCTGCGTCTGCCCGCGCCCGCCGCAGCGCGCACGCGACGCGACTCGCTCGCGGCGTGGCGCGAGGAGTGGGTGCGTAATGGTTCGGACTTCTGGTCGGAGCTGGACGCAGCGCAGACGGGACGGCTCGGCGCGCGCGTGCAGACGAAACAGCAGTACCTGCGCTTCGTCGAGGATTTATTGGAGCCTGCGGGTCACTTCAAGTTTTGGGCGATCTCGCTCGCAGAGAGCGGCTACTACTCGACGCAGGAGATGGTCGATCTGCTCCGTCGGCTGCGCAAGGTGGACACGATCTACACGAAAGACTTTTCGGAGCTGACGGGCGCGCGCGCCGCGATCATCACGGCGAGCAGTTAATCGGTTTATTTCTGCACCTTGAGGATGACGACCGTCTGATCATCGTCGCGCTCGCGCCCGCCCGTCCACGCGTCGATCTCGTCGAAGACGGAGGCGCGGAGATCGTCCGTGCTCAGGTGTCGGTTGTCGAGCGCGAACTGTGCCAGCCTTTCGTCGCCGTACTCCTCGCCCGCGTGGTTCTGCGCTTCGGTGATACCATCAGAGAACAAAAGGAGCAGCTCGCCCGCGTCGAGGGTCGTCGCAGCTTCCTCGTAGCGCGCCCAGTCAAACG
>JAVXVR010000002.1:0-3456 GCA_032230165.1 Acidobacteriota bacterium
TCGTCCGCTAACGTCTTGTTCAGCGTCCACGAAGGTTGTATATTGGCGCGCGACGGAAACGTATCCGCGCATAGATCACACCCGTTCGTTCCAGTTTGCGGAAAATTTTCAGGATGCGAATTTCAGATACTCTCGCACTGCCTGCCCGGAGGATTTCAACCCTAATGACCCCTCATAGACTCAGCGCCATCATCCTCTGTGCGCTCTTGCTCTGCGCCCCACTCACGCCCGCCGCCGCCGCGACCTTCGGCGCGCGCAATGCCGCGGCGCGGCAAGACGACACGCCTTCAGACGCGGAGCAGGCGATGTTCACGCGCGGGCAGAAACTCTATAACGACGGTCGCTTCGATCAGGCAGCGACGATCTTCAAAGATTTCATGAAGACGTACCCGCGCAGCATCATCTCCGATCTGACACTGCTCTGGCTCGGTCGCTCCTACATCGCGCTCAACCGCCTGAGCGACGCCGAACAGGTTGCGACGCAGTTGCGCGGCATCAAGGACACGCCGTTCGTCGAGATTTACGAGGGCGAGTTGCAGGCAGCACGCAAGAACGGCACGCGCGCCGGAAGCGAGGGCACGCGACCCGCGCCGCGAACCGAGCGTGCGCCGCAGACGGCGAGCGTCAAGCCTCTTCCCACCCCTTCGCCCACGCCGCACATGGTCGGGAGCATCACGCGCGGTCAACAGGCACAGTCGCAAGCGATGAAGCCCGCACCCTCGCCCACGCCTTCGCGCACCCCGACTCTTGTCGTGGAGAGCATGCCGACGCCCGCGACGACGCCCGCGACGACCTCTCGACGCGGCGGTCGTCGCCCGCGTGTCACGCGCGAAGACCAATCGTCCGCCGCTCTGAACTCACCGCAGACGGCAACCAACCAGCCAAAGGTTGGCGCGAGCAATCCGCCGACGCTGAGACCGACGCCGCTCCCGCGCTCGACCCCTAACACGCAGAGAGCGATGACGCCGCAGGCGACTCCGACGCCGCGCCGAGTCGAATTGGCGCGGAACAATCCGCCTGTCGTCGTGCCGACGCCCGCACCGACGCGCGCCGAGCCTACTGAGTCTGTGAGCACAACGCCGCCCGTCACGAGCAGCGCGCCGGGCGATCAGGGTGGCGCAGCTTTCACCGTCAAACAAGTTCCGAATCTCACGCTCGCGCTGCGACACGCGAGCCTCTCGGCGTCGCCGGGTCAGAGCGTACAACTCCCGCTCACGATCACGAACGCTGGCAACAAGGAGGATCAGTTCCGACTCGAAACCGATCTGCCCGCCGAGTTCCAACCGACCTTCAGCCTCTCTGCGGGCGGACAGGATTCGGGACTGCCGATCCTCGTCACGCCGCAACTCACGCGCGGACAGAACCTCGACGTGCTCTTGAACATCCGCGTGCCCGAAACGGCGACCGACGGCTTGCAGCGTCGCTTCATCGTGCGCGCCGCCTCGCAGTCTGATTTTCAGGTGAACAAAGTTCAGGACGCGATGATGCTCGTCGTCGCCGCCGCGCTCGCTGGATCGTCCGCAGTCGGTCGCGACTCGGTGCAGCCCGGCGAGACCTTCACGCAGACGATCTCCGTGCGTAATCGCGGCAGCGCCGCCGCGCGCAGCTCACGCGCCGATTTCGTCTTCAGCCCCGACTTTGAGCTGGTCAACGCCGATCCGCTCCCGATTGCCTACGACCGCGAGTCGCGCACTGCGGTCTGGAGTCTGGGCGATCTCGATTCGAGCGCGACACGCGACATCAAGGTGACGCTGCGCGCCGTGCCCGATGCGCTTGCCGCCAATCGCTCGGTCGGTCGAGGCATCATGCGCACGGCTTCCTTGCCCGTGCCCGCGAACTTCGACGGACCCACGATCAATGTCGGTCGTGTCCCGCGCGCGCGCATCGAAGCGATCTCGGCGGGGCTCACGGCGACGCCGGGCGATGTCATCTACATGCCCTTCGTCGTCCGCAATCCCGGCAATTATCCCGAATCTTACGACCTGCGCATCACCGCGCCGGGCGCGCCCAATGCGGCGATCTACGCCGACACGAACGGCGACGGTCAGCATCAGGACAATGAGCCGACCGTCACGCAGACGGCGGCGCTTGAGCCGCGAGGCGGTCAGTACCCTCTGCTGCTGCGCGTCGAAATTCCGCGCGCGACGCCCGACCGGCAACAATTCGCCTACAACCTTGTGGCGCGCGCGATGCAGAGCAACCGCGCCGCGAGCGAGGCGACGACCGTGCTCACGGTCGCCACGCCGCGCGTGCGTGTGCGCACCGAGCAGGTGACCGACGAGCAAGCGCCGGGCGACGTGAGCTTCTACCGCCTCGTGCTCGTCAACGAGGGCGGCGGGCTCGCGAAGAACTTGAACGTGACCGAAATGCTCCCCGCCGCGCTGCAACTCGTGCAGACCAATCCTAAGCTCGACGCACAGGTCGCCGCCGATGGCTCGCAGCGCGTCGCGTGGCACGTCAACGAACTCGCGCCGGGCGACACGTCGGTCTTGCTCATCACCGTGCGCCTGCGTGCAGACCTCGCGGCGGGCGGCACGATCACGACGACGCGCACTTGGTCTTATCAGGACGCGAACGGCAACACCTACCAGAACAAGTAGAGCGCGGGGGACGCCAGCGCTTGTCAACCGGCGACACCGAGACGCGGCGACGCGGCGCAGAGTTTGAGACGCCCGCGTCGCCGCGTTCTCGCGCCACGTCGCCCGACGAAGACGCGCCGCCAGCCGCGCCTCACTCACCCGCCTCAGTTTTAGACGAACATGATTCGCGCGCATCTGCGCAACGCGTCTTGCCTGCACGCGAAAGCGCGCGCCTCTCTCAATTTCTGATCGGCAAGTCTCTCGTCGAAACGCTATTCCTCGCCGCGCTCATCGTCTTCTTTTCCTATACGCACTTCAACCCGCGCCTGCGCGGCACGCTCGACGTGGCGGACAGTCGCACGGTCGCGGGCTGGGTCGTTGATGAAGCCGAGCCGGGCAGACAGGTCGAGGTTGAGCTTTACATAGACGGACACTTCGTCGCGCGCCGACGCGCCGGCGAGTCGCGCCCGGACGTTTTTGCTGCCGGTCGCGCCGCAAACGCGGAGCATGGCTACGTCTTCGAGACACCACCGCTCCCCGCGCGCGAGGGCGACTACGAGGCGCGAGTGTTCGCCGCGCAGGAGGGCGGCGGGGACGCACAACACCGCGCGCTCCAACAGGTGGGCGACGCCGTGAGATTCAAAGTCCGGGGAGACGAGACGAACGCGCGCGCGCCGGAGAAGTGGTGGGAGGCTTTAGAGCAGCGTTAAGAGCGCGCGGGCAAATCGGGCGACAAGCATGAGCGGCAGAATCGAACAGTTTGAACGCGCGAGAGCGGGTGAGGCGTCGCCATCTTCGCCCTTACGGAGCGCGGCGTCATCGCGCGGAGGTGAGCCGCTGTCCGTGGGCGCGCGTGCGCTCGCGGCGTGGGAGATCG
>JAVXVR010000069.1:0-2813 GCA_032230165.1 Acidobacteriota bacterium
TGCCAGCGAGACTCGAAATCAATCTCTTGGACACCTTGATATGTAATAGTGCTCATTGAGTAGGATAGCTTTAGTCTTCCTATCGCATCTTTGATGGTCGTTCGCAGCATCTCCTCGCAGAAGTCCATCATGCCGTTCACGTCCATGTAGGCGCAGTAAAACTCAAGCATGGTGAACTCTGGATTCCAGCGATAGCCAAGCCCCTCGTTGCGGAAATTCCGGTTCAACTCATAGACGCGCTCGAAGCCGCCGACGAGCAGTCGCTTCAGATAAAGCTCCGGCGCGATGCGCGCGTAGAGTTTAATGCCGAGCGCTTTGTGAAAAGTCTCGAACGGTCGCGCCGCCGCGCCCGAAGCGATGGACGTGAGCATCGGCGTCTCGACCTCGACGTAGCCGTGCGCGTCAAGGTAAGCACGCATCTGCGTGATGAGCTTCGAGCGTCGCTCGAAGACTTCGCGCGTCGTCAGCTCGCCCTCTTCGCGCTCGATCTTCAAGCTCGACGCGATGAGATCGACGTAGCGCTGTCGTCTGCCGACCTCCGGGTCGCTGATGCCGTGCATCTTGTCCGGCATCGGCACGAGTGCTTTGGCGAGAAACTGTATCTCACGTACGTGGACGGACAACTCGCCCGTCTTCGTCACGAACAGAAAGCCCTCGACGCCGACGAAGTCGCCATGATCCAGCAACTGCAAGAGTCGCCAGCCGCTCTCACCCTCTTCAAAGACCTCGCCGTTGTCGTTGCTCACGGCGCGCGTCTCGTCCTTGCGGACGTAAATCTGCAAGCGCGACTTGCCATCCGAGAGATGCACGAAGGCGACCTTGCCCATCACGCGCGGCGGCGTGGCGAGCCGACCCGACATGCGCACCTCGACACCCTTCAACTCGTCGTTCGCCGCCTGCAACTGCTCAGGCGTCGGCTTCGCGCCGTCTTCGACTTGCGGCTCGTGAGCTTTGAACTTCTCGACGATGGACGAGATCGTATCCTCGCCTTCGGCGGGCGCGGTGACGTTCGTCCGCGCGAAGCGGTTCGGGTAGGCGTTACCGACGAGCGCGCGGATCGCGTCTAAGTGCTCGCGGCGCGCGCGCGTCTGATCGTTGTCGTCGATGAAGGTCGTTGATGTATCTGTCATTGGGGCTCGCAAGCGAAAGGCGGATTATACGAGTAGCATTCAGCATTCAGCAATCAGCGGTCAGCCGGAAGCGGAAAAGATATGTGCCGAGCGCCGTCACTCCTGACGGGGCTGAAAGCATCGAAGGTGTCGCCCGTTTTACCGCCTGACCGACGGCTGACGACTGACTGCTGATTGCTAATCCGTGTTAGCATTTCGTCAATACGGTGATGGGAGAGAAGATTCTTTCGCGGGATCGGGCGGCAGAGGTGCGCGCGCGCCTGCGTGTGGAGGGGCGGCGGCTAGTGTTCACAAACGGCTGCTTCGACCTGCTGCACGTCGGGCACGTGCGCTACCTTCAGGCGGCGCGCGCGCTTGGCGACGCGCTTATCGTCGCCATCAATTCCGACCGCGCCGTGCGCGAGCTGAAAGGCGCGGGGCGACCCGTCATGTCCGAAGACGAACGCGCCGAAGTCCTCGCCGCGCTCGAAGCTGTCTCTTACGTCACGGTGTTTGACGAGCTTTCGCCGCGCACACTGATCGCGCAGCTCTTGCCCGACGTGCTCGCGAAAGGCGGCGACTACGCGCTCGCAGAGATTCACGGGCGCGAGGAAGTGGAAGCGGCGGGCGGGCGCGTCGTCGCGCTGCCTTTCATCGCAGGGGCTTCAACCAGCGGGATCATCGAGCGCATCAGGGGCGGGGGGGAGTGACACAATGCCGGCTGGTGCGGAAGGAGTATCAGTTATGATCCCTTGGAAGGATATCGCGGAGATCACGGGGATCGGCGTGGCGATCGTCACGCTCATACTCAGTCTGGTCGGCATGTGGCGCACCAGAAAGATCGAGCGCGCCAAGTTCTGGCTCGACCTGCGCGACCGGCTCGCCAAGTTTCAAGACATACACGTCGCGCTCTGCCCCGACGGGGAGTGGAGCGGGGCGAACGGGTGCCCGGCGACGAACCGCGAGTGGCGTCAGTTGGAAGCCTATATGGGACTCATCGAGCATTGCGGGAGAATGATTGACGACTGGCTGCTCGACTGGGAGACGTTCAATCATATATACGGCTACCGCATCCGTAACATCGCGGCGAACCCGTACATCGCGCAGGTGAAGCTGATCAACGCGGCGTCGAGCTGGGAGACTTTCCTGGAGCTGACCCGAAGATTGGGGATAAAAAAAATCTCCGGCACTGACATATCGTTCGACGACTATCCGCGCAGACCCCTATCATCACGTCCGAAGACGCTCCAGGTGATTCTCAAAGAAGACCCGGCGGGCGACGCGCGCGCAAAAGATGAGTAGAGCCGTTGAGACATCGCCGATCCTGCCGGACTTGCTGCGGCGCGTGACCGAGAGCGACGAAGTGCGTCGGCTCGCGGAAGAGGTGCGCGCTGGAAGTCGCGTCGTGTCGGTCGGCGGTCTGACTTCGGGCGCGGCGCGCGCGCTCGCCGTCGCCGCACTCAGGCGCGAGACGGGGCGACGCTTCGCCGTCATCGTGCAGTCGTGCCGCGACCTTGAGGCTTGGGAGCGCGACCTCTGTTTCTGGCACGACGCGCTGCGGCGCGACGCGCGCGCCGGGCACGACGATGAAGATGATGCTGTGCTGACTCTGCCCGCCTCCGAAGGCGACCCCTACGCGGGCTCTTCTCCGCACGCGGAGACTTTGGAGCGGCGCGCGCTTAGCTTGTGGCGGCTCGCGCGCGG
>JAVXVR010000074.1:0-6662 GCA_032230165.1 Acidobacteriota bacterium
CAGGATGCGTGTCATCGGCGCGACGTTCGTGTAGGAGACGCTGCCGGGCTCGACGCAGCGCGAGGAGAAGACTTTGCGCCGGGCGAAAAGTTTCTGCGCCTCCAAACGCTCGCCTTCGGGGATGAACTTCTCGCAGTCGTCTTGCGTGGGCGCGCGCACGCTCTTCAGGATGACGGCGTAAAACTCTTCAGAGTCGAAGATGACCGCGTTCTTCGGCAGGCGAAACGGCAGATCGTGCGCCTCGAACGTCACGCCGTTCGTCTGACACGGCGCGGTCGGATCAAAACAGATTTTGCCGTACTGCGGTGCTGGCCTACCGCGCTTCGCGCCGCGCTGCGCGCGCGATGGCGGTGCGGCAAAGGCGCACGCGGCGACGACAATGACGCACGCCACAGCGACCACACGCGCCGCACGACAAAGTCTTATCTTCATCGGGTAGCTCCTCATTAAATCGACGGCGAACATTGAACGCGAACGTGCGCGAGGGAGTGCGACTGCATGTCATTGTTAGCTTCCGTCTTCGAGCCAGACGGAATCTTCCGCATCATCACCCGAACCATTCAGAACGATAAGCCACCCACCAGCTAAAGATAAGGATCGGAATGGTGGCGACTAGCCCCCACATCAGAGGCAGGGTGAAATCCGCGATCAATCCCAGGAAGATAAACAGCAACCAGAATATTTTACGCTCCATCTAGAGAACCTCTCATGGTCGCCCCAACTAAGACGACTGCCGGTGGCGGTCTCTCTTTCGATTCTCAGGCGTGGGAATTTAACGCCCGGCATCGGCAGCGCGCGAAGGATGGCGATGCTGAGAGGCTTGCTGACCAGCGCGTCCGCTGCATACGGTTATGGGGCGCGGCGAAATCGCGTCGCGTCCCGCTAGCTCGACTTTTTCTTCATTGTGCTGACAACTACAACCGCCGCAATCGCGCCCACCACGCCTCCCGTCACAGCCGGGTTTGAGTGACCCAGCAGCAGGCTCTGGACGACAGTGGAGACAATGGCAGTCACGATAGCGACAAGCACCACGATAGCAATCAGCTTACCTGTTGATGTTCGACTCTGAGCGTCATTCATGATCCTCTCCTTTTTCATGCTGGGGGCGTGGGCGGCGGGCGTCAATTCCCGACCAGACCGTAAACCGAGACCGACTGCCCGTTGGCGCTGAAGACGTAGAGCGTCCGCCCGTCTCGCGACCAGTCCGCCCACTTCACGGCGGCGCCATGGTTGAGCTTCGGCTTCCCCTCCTTGTCATAGACTGTCTTCCCATCCTTGTCGAGCTTCACGGGTGGTGAGATGACGGTCTGCAAAAGCTCGCCCGTGCGCGTGTCGAAGATGCGGACATATTCGTAGTCGTAGGTGAGGAACATCTTGCCCGCAGGGTGTGCGACGACCGAGGTGTAGATGATCACCGTCTCGTCGTCGCTGCTAGCGTAGCTGTATTCCACCTCCTCGCGGAACGTGAGCCTGCTCTTGTAGAGCACTTTGCCGGTGGCGGCATCCACGGCGAACATCTTGTCGCTCTTCTCCCTGCCGTAGATATGCTTGGGATGCACGTCAAGGATGATGTCGTTGTTGAGCCACGTGTGGGGCAGCTCCACGTCCGTTAGTTCATACTTCTTTTCGCCGGTGCGCGTCTCATAGATTTGCAGGTTTCGTCCTACGTCGAGCGCGAAGTAGCGCCCGTCGGGGCTGAAGACGACACGGGAGTCATCGATCTTCGGCTGCGGCTTGAGTTCGTACTTGGGCTGGATGCTCCCGTTCATCTCCCACGCTAGCAGACGGTGCTCGGCGGGGTTCGACTTGTGCTTGTTGGTGAAGACGAGATACTTGCCGTCGGGGCTCACCTCGATCTCGCGCGTCCGCGGGTTGAAGTTTTCGTCGCCGACCGCGATTGTTCTCTCCAACTGTCCCGTCCGCGTGTCCCAGACGCCGATCATCCCGGCTGAATCGCTGACGTACTTGACGCCGACGATGCTCCGCTTCGTCCGCCCCGTCGCGGCAAAGAAGTGACGCCCGTCGTCGGAGAGGTGCCACCACATGACGTTCTCCAGCGTGACCGCGCCGCGATACTCGTAAGTCTCTCCGTCCCAGAAGGAGAAGACGTGGTTCCACTCGTTCTGCTCGTCGTTGTTGATGTATTTGAAGTGGCGGTCGGAGGTGACGATTGCTTTCCCGTCCTTGCTCCAGACGCCGGAGCGCAGGTCGCTCGGGCTCTTGTCGAGGACGGCGAGGCGCTTGCCCTCGCGCACGTCCCAGACCCACCCGAGCTTCCGCTTGCCGTCGAGCGCTTCAGGGTGTCCGAAGATGAGCATCCTTCGCCCATCGGGGCTTAGCTCCCAGTCGTCGGTGGAGTATCCGCCGCGCGTCTTCTCGAACGGGAGGTTGATGGGGCGCGTCTCGACGACCTTCGTGTTGGGCAGATCGATGACCTGTAGATTTTGGAAACCCACCAGCAGAAGTTTGTCTTCGTCCTCTAAATACTTGCTCCACCGGATGGAATCATTCACGACGTGGAGTCCGAAATTCCCCCTGTACTCCACGACCGGCTTCTCCTGCGCGAGCGCGGGCGACGCGCCGAGCAGGCACAGCAGAAGGGCGCGTAAAAACCTCATGCCCGCACCTCCTAATTGAGCAATCAATCGGGTTCTCCACCTCGCTAAGAGTATCTGCCTAACGCCCGACATCACCCGCGTCCCACTCCAACATACATGACAGACCCGCTTGGCGGGGCGTCGGGTGCACGGCGTTGTTAGGCGGCGCGTCAGATCTTCGATGTCTATGGCTTAGACCCCGGACTCGGTTTCTCTCTGGCTTTAACCCGACGCTCCTTTAATGTCCGCGCCGCCACTAAATCGCTCATCAGGACGTAATTAAGGTTACCGCCCGGGCCGCCGGCGAAAACTCGAATCTCAAAGTCCTTGCACGTGAGAAGCTTTAATTGAGTCTCCATCCCGGCGTACGCTTCCCACGCATCCGCCGCCGGAAGATTTGTCCCTTCAATAAACTTCGCTACGAATTTATCAACGTGTGGCCATTCGGGACCGTTGTAGCCGATGGAAAAAGTGGAAACGTGGCCGTCCAGAAGGTTGAGTGTGATTTGACTGATTCCGGCGTACTTCTCTTTTGACTGATACCTGTCCGGTCTAATGGTAAAGTCAGACACCCCGAGTGGGCTAGCCGGTCTGGAGATGCCGGAACGGACTTCCGGGTCTTCGCGGCTGCCGGGGAATAGCGCCAGCACTTGCTCTGTGGTCATCCCCAATCTGAGAGCGCCTACCCCGGGAACCTGCGCCACGGTGAGGCTGCAAGTAGCTTTATCGGGGGCACCGGGGCTACCCTCCTGAGCTGAGACAGCAGTTACCCCAATTATTAACAGCACGACTGCAAGAAATGGTTTCATATGTTACCCCTTTAGTTTTCCGCATAGCCGAAGCCAGCTAACATGCATTCTACCGCAGAAATGCGGCAGAAGTACGCAATAGGAGCATTCCGCTGCCGGGCGAAAATGTAAAAAGGCGACCGCACCGAGCGGTCGCCTTTCGTCGTCGCGGTGATGCGCGTGTGGTCAGTAGCTGTAGAGTTCCGTGATAGCGCGCAGCACGTCCTCCGACTGCGGGAGGATTACGTCTTCGAGTTGCGGCGCGTAGGCGACGAAGGTGTCGAGCGCGGCGACGCGGCGCACGGGCGCGTCCAGGTATTCAAACAGCTCGTCGGCGACGCGCGCGGCGACTTCCGCGCCGAAGCCGAATGATTTCGTGTCCTCGTGGACGACTAAGAGCTTATTCGTCTTCTTCACGCTGCGTGCCACTGCCTCGAAGTCGTAGGGCGCGAGCGTGCGCAGGTCTATCACTTCGGCGTTGATGCCCTGCTGCTCGGCTTGCTTGGCGGCGACAACGGAGCGTTGGACGAGCGCGCCGAAGGTGATGATCGTCAGATCAGTCCCCTCGCGCACCGTTCTAGCCTTGCCGAAGGGGATGAGAAAACCGTCCGGCGGGTACTGCGACTTGTTGTAAGCCTGACGGTAGAGGTGCTTGTGTTCGAGGAAGAGGACGGGATCGTCGCAACGGATCGACGTGCGCAGCAGCCCGTTCGCGTCGAGCGCGTTCGAGGGATAGACGACGCGCAAGCCCGGAATGTGCGTGAAGAGTGTGTCGCCCGACTGCGAGTGATAGACCGCGCCGCCCTTCAGGTAGCCGCCCACGGGCACGCGCATCACGATGGGGCATTTCCAATCATTGCCCGAACGCCAGCGCATGAGCGCCAGCTCGTTTCTTATCTGGTGGTAGGCGGGCCAGATGTAGTCGAAGAACTGTATCTCGACGACGGGTTTTAGTCCGCGCGTCGCCATGCCTATCGCGCGACCGACGATGTTCGCTTCCGCCAAGGGTGAATTGAAGACGCGCGCCGAGCCGAACTTGCGTTGCAGATTCGCCGTGACTTTGAAGACGCCGCCCTTGCCCTTCACTTTCTCCAGGTTCTCTTCGCGCGAGCAGTCCGCCACGTCCTCGCCGAAGACGATGACCCGCGCATCGCGCGCCATCTCCTCATGCAGGCAGCGATTGATATTGTCAACCATCGTGCCCGCGTTGCCTGAAACTTGCGCGCCATCTTCCGTGTCAAAGTCCTTCGAGGTCGGATCGACTTCCGGCGAATAGACGAACTGCTCGGCGGTCTCTTTCGCGGGCTGTGGGCTGGCTAACGCCTCGTCCGCCGCACGGTTCACTTCAGCGTCCACTTCATCTTTTAGCTTCTGCAACTCTTCCTGCGTGACCAAGCCTTCCTGCACTAGCAGCGCGCCGAACTTCTTGACCGGATCGCGCTCGGCGTCTGACGTGCGCTCCTCGTCGGAGCGGTACAACTTCTCGTCGTCCGAGAGCGAGTGTGAATACGGGCGGATCACTTTCGCGTGGACGAGCGCGGGACCCTTGCGCGCGCGGCAGTAGTCAACCGCGCGCTTGAGCGTCTCCAGAGATTCGACCGGATCAGTCCCGTCGCACTTCTGTATGAAGAGATCGGGGAAGCCCGCGACGAGACGTGACACGTCGCCGCCCGCCGTCTGCACTTCGACGGGGACGCTGATCGCATAGCCGTTGTCTTCAATGAGAAAGAGCACGGGCAGCTTCAAATTCGACGCCGTGTTCATTGCCTCCCAGAACTCGCCCTCGCTCGTCGTGCCGTCGCCCGCAGAGCAGTAGACGATCTCGTCGCCTTTGAACCCTTCGACCTTGTCCTTCAACTCTTCGACGAGCGACGCGCGGTAGCTCGCTTCGGCGCAGCCCACGGCTTGAATGAACTGTGTGCCCGTGGGCGACGACTGCGAGACGATGTTTAGTTTCTTGTGCCCCCAGTGCGAAGGCATCTGCCGCCCGTGCGAGTTCGGATCAGCCGCCGCGCCGACCGCCGAGAGGAGTTGTTCGAGCGCGGTCATGCCGAGTTGCAGGCAGAGCGCGCGGTCGCGGTAGTAGGGGTAGAACCAGTCGTAAGACGGCTTCAAAGCCATCCCCGCCGCGACGAGCACCGCCTCGTGCCCCGCGCCGGAAATCTGGAAGAAGATTTTGTTCTGTCCCTTGAGCTGAATCTCCTTGTCGTCCACGCGTCGCGACAGATACATCGTGCGGTAGATGCCCATCATCTGCTCCGCCGACAGCCCACGATACTCACGCGCCTTCAACTCAGTCGCCATTTCGACAACTCTCCTACTCTTAAAAATCTTTTCAGCTAAAACTAATCACACGTGGCTCACAACCATCCTCAAAGTGGCAGCGAACTGCGTCGCGCACCCTCTCGCGCAGATCGTCGAGGTCGTCGGCTTCCGTGAAGATGGAAACTCCGAGCGCGCGTGCCGTATATCCGCCCTCCGGCGCGGCTTCGACGAGAAAGATCAGTTCATCCATCTCGACCCTCTTCAATCTCGTACTCTGTTTGCAAAGTCATTCGGTAGTCTTCCGCCATCGACGGGTGCCCGTGGGCGGTTGCCGCCTCGATGCCGCGCTCGTAAGTGCGGCGCGCCTCTTCGCGCTTGCCCGCGCGTTCGTAGGCGCGCGCGAGCATCCCGTAGGCGTTACCCTCGTCGTTGTGCAGGCGCAGGTATTTCACGAGCGCGGCGATCACGTCTTCGTGCCGCCCTTCCTTCTCGTACTCCTTCGCCAGCCCGAAGAGCACCATCGCGTTGTCGGGATTGGCGGCGAGCATCTGCTCGAACGCTTCTATGCGCGAAGTTGACATTACTACTCTCCCCGGCTCGGACGCGCTGCCGTTAGACGCGGCTCAGGAAATTCTCCAGCACGAAAATCTTCCGCAGCCGGAAGCGCAGCGGGCTTTGGACGATGCTGAATGCTTTCAGATTTTCCGTGCCGCCGACGAAGTAAGGTTGCTCACAGTCAGGAACATGCGCCAACCATGCCGGAGGCGTAAGACCCATTTCGTCGCACAGGGCTTCGGCGGTTGATGCTAGCAGCGCGTCCGTCTGTCGCTCCGATAACTCAAACGGCTCGGCGATGGCGAGCGGGTCTTTGCGACGGCGGAAATCGTCCACGAAGTCCATCAGATGAATGCACCACCACTTCGGGTCAGCCTTCATCTCCTCTTTGGTTTGGCGCAGCGTGATCATTTTCGCTCGTCGAACAAATCCTCAATGAATGTCTGCGTTTCAAACT
>JAVXVR010000148.1:0-6564 GCA_032230165.1 Acidobacteriota bacterium
GAGGGGAAAGAGCAGCGCGTCGTCGTATGAGACCCAGCGGAAGCGCGCATTGTTGAGACCGCGCCCCATCGCGACGCGGTTGGCGAATGTGATGTCTATACCAAGCTTATCCAAGACCCACGCCGGATAGTTGTCGCCCTGCTCGCGCATCACGCGCCGCTTCTTCTCCACAAGCTCGCGCACGTGCGCTTCAGACGCGTCGTTGTAAGCGTAGCCGTAGAGCGCGCGCCACGCGGCGACGTATTCGGGGTTGTCGGGCAGCGCGCGCGCAAAAGGCACGGCGTCCGCTTCGGGCGGGCACGGCAGCGCGTCGAACTCGTCGTCCGCGCGCTCGCCTTCGCCGACGACCTTCGGGATGTGCGCGTGATTGTCAATCGCCTTGATGCGGTTGATCTCCGTGACGAGCGAAGGGTCTGCGGTCTGCGCGAACAGTTGAACGGGAAATGCGAGGGCGAGCAATAGACTCGCGCTGCGCACTGCGGTGACTATGTTCATGGCAGCTCCTTAAAATAGGCTAGCTACTCCGCTTTGGCTTTCAGCTACACGCAGCAGTTCGCGCCGGAATTTATCAATGAGCCCTGCCTCGCACCGCAATTCAAAAGCTACGACTTGTCTCTCCTCAGGTCTGGCATAGTAGTTTCGAGATTGTTCTTCCATTGATATATAGACCGCTGTATGACCAACCCCGTCAATGCAGTAAAACTTGAGACTAAGAAAAGAGTCTCCGCCCTTTCCCCCCGTTTCAAACTGCACGATATCTATTATTTTCTGAGGAAAGCCTTTCAGGCGATTTGCTAGCTCTGATAACTCTTCGACAGTCGTATAAAACTGAGTCACACCACCGTAGCGCCCGTTCGAGGCGGACGCACACACCTCCACCATATCAACATCATTCCAGATGATCTCCATTCGCAACTGCTGACTTCCAATTTCCATGCAATGCGTCAGTTAAGATTTTCAATCGGCACGGGCTCGACCGGGTCGGCTAGCTCGAAGCCGAAGACGCGCGAGTAGAAATACATCTCGCCGTCGAGGGCGCGCTTGATGTTCTCGGCGCGGCGGAAGCCGTGCTGCTCGCCCGCGAACGGGACGTAGGCGACCGGAAGACCTTTCTTCCGCAGCGCCTCAACCATCATCTCCGCCTGGTTCGGCGGCACGACCTTGTCTTCGAGACCCTGGAAGAAGATGACGGGGCACGACAGCTTGTCCGTGAAGTTGATCGGCGAGCGCTCGCGGTAAACGTCCTCGCGCGCAGGATACGGCGCGACTAGGCGGTCGAGATAGCGCGACTCGAACTTGTGTGTGTCGCGCACGAGCGCGCCGAGGTCTGAGACGCCGTAGTAGCTTGCGCCCGCCTTGAACTGCGTGCGGAAGGTGAGCGCGGCGAGCGTCGTGTAGCCGCCTGCGCTGCCGCCATCTATGACGCAGCGTTGCGGGTCGGCGAGCCCGCGCGCGATCAAATAACGCGCGCCGTTCACGCAGTCGTCAACGTCCACGATGCCCCACGTGCCGTCAAGACGCTCGCGGTAAGCGCGCCCGTAGCCGGTCGAGCCACCGTAGTTCACGTCGAGGACGGCGAAGCCCCGGCTCGTCCAGTATTGGACGTTCAAGTTGAGACTCGTCACCGCCGCCGCAGTTGGTCCGCCGTGGCTCTTCACTAAGAGCGGCGGGCGCTCTCCGTCGGGCGCGACGAAATCGCGGTTGCGCGGCGGATAGTAGAAGGCGTGCGCGGTCAATCCATTTTCGGTCGGGAACTCGACCGCCTGCGCGGCGGAGATGTAGCCCTCGTCGATGTTGAGATCGTTTGAGCGGCGCAAGGTCTTGATCTCTCCGGTCGCCGCATCAAGCTCGACGATTGCCGAGCTGCGCGTCGGCTCACCCGCGCGAAAGAGCGCGCGACCCGTCTCGGTCGAGGCGCGCAGGTAGGTGATGTCCTCGTAGGGCACTTCGATGCGGCGCAAAGTTTTCGTCGTCGTGTCGAGAGTGGCGAGTCGGGAGATGCCTCGCTCGCGGAACGTGCAGACGATCCGATCCGCCGAGACGAAGGCGTAAGTTGACATCCCGAACCCCCACTGCGGCTCGCCAAACTCCGCCTCCAACGGGCACAACTCTTCGACCGCGACCTCGCGCTTCTCATCCGCAATGTCAGCATCGGACTTCACGCGATAGAGATTCCACCAGCCGCTGCGATCCGAGACGAAGTGGAGCACGCCCGCGGGCGACCATTTGGGTTGGAAGATCGACTCGCGCTCGCCACCCGCGACGCGACGCGTGCGCGCGAGCTTGCCTTCAACGTCGAACTCGCCGACCCACAGTTCCGTCGCGTCCCAGGGCATGTCCGGGTGACGCCACGCGAGCCACGCCAGCAGTTTTCCGTCCGGGCTCACGCGCGGCGACGAATAGAAGTCGTAGCCGGAGGCGAGGACTTTTCCGCCGTTATCGTTCGCGGTAGCGTCCGGCGCGTCCGTGTCGAGTCGCACGGCGACGATGGTGTTCGCCGGTTCGTGTGCCTGCGTCGTGTGATCTTCGCGGACGGCGACGAGTCGCTGGCGCGCCGCGTCGAACGTCATGTCGGCGTAGCGCAGGCTCGCGCCCGACTCCGGCGTGAGTGGCTGCGGCGCAGCGTCTGTGGATGCGAGACGGTAGAGACGCTGGTCGGCGAAGTTTGTTAAGTAGAGCGTGCCGCGATTGACGAGGTAGTCGCCGCCGCCGTACTCGTGCACGCGCGTGCGCGCATTGAATGGTTGCGGAACGAGATCGCGCCGCGCGTCTGCTCCTTCGCCTTCGCGTTTGACGACGACGCTGCGACCGTCTTCCCTGGGTCGCACCTCCGTCCAGTAAATGTCCGCGCCGTCGAGCGCAGGCGCGGTGAGCCCGATTGAACCCTGCACGATGAGATCGGATGTGATCGGAGATTTCCAAGAGCCGTAAGGCGCGACACGTCGCTTGTCCATTCCTCTGAAACTCCTTAATGCGGCGGCTAGAAATTCGCGCCATGATGAACGAAAAACCTGCCGCTGCCAAGCACGCGAAACGCGTGTGGTGTCCGAAGTGTTTGCTGCCGCGCGGCGCTTGCGCGCCCCGCCGAGGGGCGTCGGACATTAATCGGGACGAGCCCGCGTCAACCCTGAAGTTGCTCACGGCAAACAACTTCCCCGCTGCGTTTGAGCCCGTGGGTCGAGCTAGTGTGCCCTCGTCTTTTTGACCGAAAGCCGTGCTGCGAAATCCTCAAGAATTCCTCAAGGTCGGCGGTTCATAGTCTCACCTGTAGTTCGGCGGTCGGGTGCGCCGTGCTCGCGGCGGTTTGATAGTTCGGTGCGACGCGCCTTCGCCATCGCCCTCAAGCGAGCGCCCTTGTTCACGGAGTCGCGCGCAAGTTGCGCGAAGGCTTCCGGCGAGAGTAGAGAGAAAGCTGATGACCTTGATCCTCGACAAAATCACGATGCCGACGGAGTCGCCGCGCATCTCTCGCGCGCGTCTGCTCGGCGTCCTCGACGACAGCGTGAGCTGTTGCAACTCGACCGTCCTGTGTGGTCGCACCGGTTCGGGCAAGACGCTGCTTGCGACTGACTTCGCCGGTCGCTGCGGTCGGCGCGTCGCTTGGTATAAGGTGGACGCCCCCGAAGTCGAGATGGAGGCGTTCCTCGGATACCTCGTCGCCGCCGTGCGCAGCCAGCACCCCGGCTTCGGTCGCAAGACGCTCGCGCTCATGGCGTCGGGCGCGGGCGATGCCGTGCTCGTCGCCGAGTCGTTCGTCTATGAGATGACGATGCTCGAAGGGAGCGAGCCGCTGCTCATCGTCATAGACGATCTGCACCTGGTGTATGATGCCGATTGGGTCGTGCCCTTCTTCGGTCGGATGTTGCCGCTGCTCCCGGCGGAGACGCACGTCGTTCTGATCGGTCGCACGCTCCCGCCCGCGCCGCTCTGGCGTATGCGCTCGAAGCAGACCTTGCGCGTCATAGACGAGGCGGCGCTCGCCTTCACCATCGCCGAGGCGGAAGAACTTTTCGCCAGCTACAACCTGCCGACGAAGCAAGCCGCGCAGGCGCGCGCCGAGACCTGGGGACGCGCCGCCGCGTTAGACGCTCTGGCGCGCGGCGGTCAGACCCGTGCCGAAGAGGAAGCGGCGCGCACGGTCGCCGTCTTGATCGAAAGCCGCGAACAGGACGCGCGGCAACAGAGCCCACAGCTTCGCCTCGTCAAAGGCTACTCGCCGAAGTCTTCGGCGGCTTAAGACGAGACGAACGCGATCCCTCTGAAGAGTGGATCGAGCCGTCGCGAATAGTCGAAATCTCGCCCCCTAGTTTTGATGAGCAACAGGCTGCGTCGCACGGAGAAACTTCAGACGACTCCGCTTCCCCCGCTGGCGGAGACGGGCAGCCCCGCGCCCAGCTTCTTCCTGCGCACGAAGCTCCTCCCGCCGCGCCCCGCACCCGCGCTCCTGCACCGCCCGCGCCTCTCCGAGAGATTGCGTTCGAACCTCGAACAGCCCGTGACACTCGTCGCCGCGCCCGCCGGCTCGGGTAAGACCACGCTCGTCGCCGACTTCGTCCGCAATGAAGGGCGGCAGTTCGTCTGGTATCAACTCGACCGCACAGACGGCGACGCCTCGGTCTTTCTCGGCTACGTTGCGCACGGCATACGCCAGCTCGTGCCCGGCTTCGGCGACGCCACGCTCTCGTATCTCCAGCAAGCCCCTGCGGAACTCGCCGATCAACCCGAACGCGCGGCGGACGTGCTACTGAACGAAGTGCTCGACCTCGTTGATCGGCAGCTCATCTTCGTCCTCGACGACTATCACCACCTCGGCACGGAGACTCTCGTGCACCGCGTCGTGGATCGCCTGCTCGCCTACTTGCCCGACGTGATCCACGTCATCATCACCTCGCGCGACGTGCCGCCGCTCTCGCTCTCGCGCCTGCGCGCGACGGGCGCGCTCACGATCATTGACCGCGAGGAACTGCTCTTCACGGACGACGAGACGCAGGAGCTGTTTCGCAAAGTTTTCGATCTCGAATTGACGCCCGCGCAACTGCAAGAGTACCGCGAGCGCACGCACGGCTGGATCACCGCGCTGCAACTCGTCCGACAGGTCGCGCAGCGTCAGGCTCTGGCGCGCGGGGCTTTGCGTGAAGGCGACGTATCGAGCCCAGACCTCGTCGAAGTCTTGCACCAGTCCGAGCGCGACATCTTCGATTATTTCGCGGAAGAAGTTTTCGCCGACGAGCCCGTGGAGGTTCAGCAACTGCTGCTGCGCGTCTCGCTCCTTGAGCGCATCGAGCCGGACGCCTGCGCGCTCCTCTACCCGCAAGCGAACTCCGCGTCGCTGCTGCCCATGCTCGTGCGCCGCAACGTGTTTATGACCGTGGCGAGCGACGAGCGCGGCGAAGAGTATCGCCTCCACCCGCTCTTCAAAGATTTTTTGCGCAGACGCCTGCGCGCAGAGATCGGGCAAGCGGGCATCGCCGCAGAGCACGCGCGCTTCGCCGACTACTTCACCGGGCGCAAACTCTGGGAACAGGCGATCCATCACCTGCTCGAAGCCGGAGACTTCACGCGCGCCGCCTCGCTCATCAGTGAACGCGGCGCGGAGTGGCTGGCGAACGGCGCGTTCGCCTCGCTCGTCAGCTTCGTCGAAGCCCTGCCCGCCGAAGCGGTCGAGGCGCACCCGCGCGCGCTTCTCTACCGCGCAGAGGTCGCGCGCCTGCGCGGCAGGTTCGAGGCTGCCGAGACGCACCTGCGCCGCGCCGCGACACTTCTCAACGCGCGCGGCGACGCCGAAGGCGAGGCGGAAGCGTTGCACTCGCTCGCCACGGTCGCGCGACGGCGCGGCGACTGCGCAGCTGCCTTCGCGCACCTCGACCGCGCGCTTGAGCTTGCCGCCGAGCGCTCGACCATCCGCGTTAAAGTCGGCAACACGCGCGGGCTGTGTTACGTCGCGCTCGGCGAGTGGACGACCGCTGAGGGCGAGTTTCGTCACGCCTTGCAACTCGCGGAGGAACTAAACGACACGCACTACGCGCATCTCATCGCGCACAATCTGGGACTCCCCGCCATGATCCGCGGCGACTTCTCAGAGGCGATGCGCTGGCTGCGCCGTATGCTGCAAGATGGTGGCGGCGACGCGAAGTCGAGCGCGCGCCCCGTCCCGCAAGAGGCTTGGGCAAATCTGAATCTCGCGCGCTGTCATCTCTATCGCGGCGACCTCGACGCTTGCGAGCGTCATCTCAACCGCGCGCTCGAACTCTGTCACCTCTTCAACCTCATCGCGCAGCGCGCCGAAGCCTTCGAGACCTACGGCAACCTCTACCGCGAGCGTGCGGACGCCGCGCGCGCCACAGAGTTTTACAAACACGCCGAACAGTCTTACGAGGACGCCGGGATCGAACTCACGCGCAGCGAGTTGCTCGAAGAGAAGGCGCTGCTCCAGCTTCAAGTCGGAGACTTAGGAACGGCACGCAGCCTGCTGGATCGGCTCGTCGCCGCGCGCCGCGACGCGCACGATGAGCGTGGGCTTCACACCGCGACGCTCGCGCGAGCGCGCGTCTTGCTCGCGCAAAA
>JAVXVR010000227.1:0-3706 GCA_032230165.1 Acidobacteriota bacterium
AGCCGTCTCGACGTGCTCGACTCTTTCTACCGCCAGCCCGCGCGGCGGAAACTCCTCGCCGCCGAGTACGAAGAGCTTTCCGCCTTCGCGCGTGACTTCGCGGGGAAGGCTTACGATCTGCAAGACCCTGCGGCGCGTAAAAGTTTCAAGGCGCGTCTGCTCTGCTTCGCGCGCCCGGCGGCGCTCTCGATGTTGAAAGAGATCGCGCGCGCGTACCGCGAGAAGTTCAACCGGCACTTGCCCGTCACGTCGCTCGTGCGCACGGATGAGTATCAACGGCAGTTGAACGCGGTCAATCCGAACGCGACGCTGATCGAGACCGCGCCGCACACGACCGGCTTAGCCTTCGACATCTACTATCACTTCATGACGCGAGCCGAGCAGGAGTTCGTCATGAATGATCTCGCGCGGCTCGAAGAGGCAGGGCGCGTCGAGGCTCTGAGGGAGCTTCGCGATCACTTCCACGTCTTCGCCTTCGCCGAAGGTCGCCCGCCGGACGAGAAACTCGTGCAAGCGCAGATCAAAGAGGGCGAGAAACGAAACGGCGGTAAGACGGACGAGCGCGACACAAAGAAAACGAAGCGGGAAGCGCGCGCGACGAAGACAACGCGGGGTGCGAAGGCAACGCGAGACGCCAAGGCGGTGCGTGGCGCAAAGACCACGCGGGGCGCGAAGACGAAACGACCCGTGCGCGGCAGGCATTGAGCGTGCGGCGCGCGCGACTTAGAGTGCGTTTCAAAACTGTAGGGGCAGAGGACTTGTCCCTGCCCCTACAAATATATTCCCTGTTAGAGGTTTTGAAACAGGTTCTTAGTCGTTAATGGTCTCGCTCTCCGCCGAAGCCTGCTTGCCGCCGAGGTCGCCGCCGCGCATGACGCCGGTCTGATCGACGTAGAAGGAGCGTCGCCCCTGTTTCGGGTAGCCGGTCGGCGTCACGGTCAGCTCAAACTTGTCGCCGGAGGCGGTGAGCTTGATCTGGTAGCCTTCGACCTTCAGGAAAGAGAGCGTCATCTCTTGCTCGTTGGACTCCTCCGCGTTCGCCTTCTTTAGTTGTGCTTCTAACTCCGCCAGCGTGCCGTACCTGCCGTTGGCGTCCTTGTACTCGCTCTCCATGCGCGCGACGTTGTACGCGGCGAAGGTCGCCATCGACTCATTGCGGCGCTGCGGCGCGAGTTTTTCGGAGATGATGGCGCTGGCTCCCCATAGCGAGAGCAGATTCTTCGGGATGTGCAGCTCGTGAAAGAGGCTGCCGCCGTCCTTCGTGAGCGAGTGTGTGACCGCGCCGGGGTTCGGGTCGAGGCGCGTGAGGTAGACGCGCAAAGCGGGATCGTCTATGTCTTCGACGGACTTATTTACGTCTGTGAACATATCTTTGAGCAGCGCGTTCGAGACGTAAATCTGTCCGAGCACCTGCCGCTCCTGCCAGCCCGCCGCGTTGCGGAATGCCTCGTTGTTGGCGAGCGTTTCGCCACGGTTGTAGGCGTCCACGATCCAGCGCATCGTCGCTGCGTCGGGCGAGACGACGAGGAAGCGACCTATGATCGCGGCGGAGCCGTTCGTGAAGGTGAGCAAGTCCACGTCGCCGTGCTTCTCTATGAGTTGCTGCTCGCTCACGCCCTTGACGCCGACGGCTTCGAGCGCGCGCGGCAGTAGTTCTTCGAGCGCCTTCTTATCCGTCAGAGAGATAACGACGACCGGGCTCGCGCCGCGAGTTTCCGTTTCCGCCTTCGCTGGCTCGTTGCCCGTCGCGCTGCCCGCCTCTGACTTTGCGACTTTGCGCGGGCGGCGCACGCCGAGAAAATCCGAGGGCAGGCACACCGCGATCTCGTTACCGAGCGTGGCGAGCAGGTCTTCCTTGATGCGGAATTTATTCTCCTTCTCGAACGCAGAGACCTGCGACTCGAACAAGCCCTGCTTGTCCTGTTCGCCCGTGGCGGACGCCGCCATCTCGAAGAGCTTGAAGACGGAGGCGACGTAGTCGTACATCTGTGGCAGATCGAGAGACGCGCTGACGTAGATATCCGTGTCAGCGGGGAGAACGGTCGAGGCTTCGGGCGCGATTGGCGGACCTGAGAGCAGGATGGGGATGAAGGGGATGGGGCGCGGCGCGAGAGAGTCCGAGTCTGAGTAGAAGAGCGCGCGCACGACGACCTGATCGCCTTCGAGCGATGCGCCGACGCCGATGGACTCCGCCCATGCGCCGTCAGCCGTGTCGCCGCTGAAAATGACGCGCCCGAGTTGATTCTCGAATTCCTGCTGCCGCTCGCGCTCGCGCTGCGTCGCCTCGTCCACTTTTTCCGGTGTTGGCTCAGCGTCGGATTGATCTTCTGTCCGTATCCGACTTGTTGGTGAGATAGGAGCGCGCGTGTCGATGATTGCTTCTGAAGCAGGAGCACTGTTCGAATTACTGTTAGAGCTACCGACCGCTACGGAGACGTTCGAGTTCGCCGACGCGGCTTCGACGGAGTTCATGTTGCTGTTTACGACGGTGATGCTCGTTGTGCCGCTGCCGCGAGAGGTGATCGTTTTGTTGTAGCCCTCGCCGCTCGCCCTCGCCTGCTCGGCTTCCGCCTCCATCTGCTTGCGCTGCCGCTCGTACTCATCCATCTGCCGCTTCGTGTAGCGGCTCATGCGCTTCGTGTTGAAGTAGAGGAAGAGCGTGTCGGTGGCGAGGCGCGAGCGCGCGGCTTGAAAGCCCGGCTCGTCTGCGAGCATCGCCCCGCCAGCCGCACCCCGAAGTTTCCTGAACGTGAACTGCTTGTCAGCCATCACGAGGAGACTACCCGCGCGCCGTATGAAGACGGGCGCGGCGGCTTCGGGCGCGACTTTCTCGTTTGCGCGCACGGTCGTCGGCGACGAAGCGGACTGCAACGTCGCGCGTCTCCTCGCGGCGCGCGTCGTCGTGCCTTCCGGTGAGGTCGTCGTCGTGCCGAGCGTGGCAGTTGCCCTCGTCGCGCCCGGCTGTTCAGTGTCGGGCGTCGTCCCTACGGCGTCCGGGTGCGCGGCGTAGTAGGCGTTGAGGAAGCGTCGCAACTGCGGCTCAAGCTTTGCCGCGTCCTCCGCGGAAGAGAGTTCGACCGCCGCGATTACGTCGGGCAGTCCGTCCGCGATGGGCATCGCGCCGAAGGCGACGCGCGAGCTTGAGAGCGCCTCGGCGTGCGCCGTGATGAAGTCGAGCAGCTCCGTCAACTCCGGCGGCATCGTCCCCGGCTGGCGCAGCGGCTCGAACAACTGCTTGAAGTCAGCGGAAGAGACGTACTGTCCGACCATCCGCATCTCGCCGTAGATGGCGTAGGAGTCCGCCGCGAACATCGTGTCAATCGTGACGCTCGACGCGGTCGAAGACTCTTGCGCGATGTTTGTCGGCGCGGCGGGCGGCGTAGAGACCTTTGGCTGTTGGGCGAGGACGACGGCGAGGGCAAGCACGAACGCGAGAGGCGCGACGGCGACGCGGCGGGAAATGTGGGGGAGCTTCATCGTTTGACAACCCTCTTCTCGCGCGACGCGGCGCGCGCCTGATGAAGACGACGGGGAGACCATCGAATGTACATAGATTATCGCAGGCAAATACGAAAGGGAAAGGTAAAGGGCAAGTGGATGTCGTCTGGGAAATGATCTCCGGTCGCCGTATTAAAGCGGAAAGACGGCGGGGAATCATGTTACTCGCGTGGTGAATGATATGGATTGTCAAAGACAAGCCACCGCT
>JAVXVR010000286.1:0-21104 GCA_032230165.1 Acidobacteriota bacterium
GTCTCGGAAGTTTTCATTGACAGTTCGATTCGTCAAACGCGACAGGCTAATAGTTCATCTTCGTCAGCTTCGTCTGCACGCGACCGCGCTCGTAGTCCGAGCCGATGGTCTGCATCGCCTGCCGGAAAGCTTCGCGCAGCCGCTCGTCAACCTGATAGCGGCTCGCGGCTTCGATGAGAAAAGAAGCCTTCTCATAGTCGGAGCCAATCGCCGCCGTCGAGCGCGCCAGAGAGACAAGCGCCTCGCGGCTCAGATCAGTGCGCTTGAGCGCGCCCGATAGCACTCGGTGATGTTCGTAGTCCGAGCCGATCCGGCTCAACGCCTCGAAGAAGGGGGGCACAAGCGTGTCTTTCGCGAGAAATACGTCAGAGACGTGCAACAACAACTGCGCGCGCTCGTAATCGCTCCTGATGCTGCGCGAGGCGTTGCCGATGGCGTCGCGCAACTCCTCGTCGCGCATGTTCCCGATCTTTAACAACTCATCAAAGTAGATGCGCCGCGCATAATCGCCCTCGATGTGCGCGATCTCTTCGACGACCGCGCGTGTCCCGCCGCGCGCGAGAATGCGCCCGACGCGGTTGCGCGCGTCGAGCCCGCCTTGCCGTGTGGCGAGCAGTAGCACTTCGCGCAGCCAGCCTTGCGCCCGCGCGTCGAAGTCGCGCCGCGCGCCGTTGACGCTGTAATCGCGCTCAAGCCCGCCGCCTGCGCCGCGCGTGACGACGAGGCGGAAGGTATCTGCGCCGCGGCTGTCGTGAATCCTCAGCGCGCCGTCAGCGGGGATGTCGGAAACGTCGGAGTATTCTTCGTTGAACTCGACCTTGTTCTCGACCTTGACCTCGATCTTCTTGCCGTCGTCCGAACGATTCCACGTCCAGTTGTTGTGTTCGCCCGTGCCTTGCGCCGCCGCGCGACCCGGCGCAACGATGGCGACGACGAGCAGCGTGACTGAGAGCGAAGCGGCGAGCAGTCTGTTTTTGAACATGATTTAATTCTCCTTCAAAATCATTTCTGTTTCATTCGTACCTGAGAGCGACCATTGGATCGACACGGGTTGCGCGCCGCGCTGGGATGAGACAGGCGATGAGCGCAACCGCCGCGAGCAGCGCCGCGATTCCGCCGAAGATTGCGGGATCGTTTGGCTTTACTTCATAGAGCAGGTTCTCCATCACGCGCGTCAGCGCGAACGCCCCGGCGAGCCCCAGACAGACTCCGACGAGCGTAAGCGTCATCGCCTGCCCGACGACGAGGCGCAGGATGTCCGAGACTTGTGCGCCGAGAGCCATCCGTATCCCGATCTCGTGTGTGCGCTGCGCGACGAGGAAGCTCATCACGCTGAAGATGCCGAAGGCGGCGAGCAGCATCGCGAGCGCGGCGAACGAGGCAAGCAGAATCATGCTGAAACGCTGCCGCGCCATTGATTCAGCGACCAGCGTGTTCATCGTGCGAACTTCAAAGAGCGGCTGGTTCTTGTCGATCTCTTGCACGGCGGCGCGCAACGCCCCGGCGAACTGTGCCGGATCGCCGCCCGTCGTGCGGACGATGAGCTGCGCGTCGTTGATCGGAACTTGCGCGAGCGGGACGTAATATTCGGGTCCGGCTTCGGCATCGAGCTTACGGTGGCGCACGTCGCCGACGACGCCGATGATCTCGCCGTCGATGTCGTTAAGCCCAAGCTTCAAACGCTTACCGATGGCGTCCTCGCCGGGGAAGAAACGACGCGCGAGCGTATCGTTGACGATGATCACCTTGGGCGCTTTCTCATCGTCGTGCTCGCTGAAGTCGCGCCCCTTGAGCACGGGCACGCTCATCGCGCGGAAGTAGCCGGGGCTGACCAAACGCGCCTGCGAAGTGGGTTGCTCGCCCGGCAGCGGTTCGGGTTGCCCGACGACCGTGAAGCTCGTCTGAATCACGTTGTCCGAGAGCGGCAGAGGCAAAATCGCGGCTGCTGCCTCGACGCCCGGAATGTGCGAGGTGCGCTCCACGACGCGCTTGTAAAACTCGCGGAGCTTGTCGTCGTCGCCGTAGCGGAGCGAAGGGAGCGAGACCGAAGCCGTCAAAGTCTGTCGCGGATCGAAGCCGGGGTTCGTGTTGCGAAGTTTGAAGAAGCTTTTGATGAGCAGCCCCGCGCCGACTAAGAGGATGAGCGAGAGCGCAACCTCTGCGACGATGAGCGCGCCCCGCAGACGATTGTGCCCGCGCCCCTCGGTCGCGCTGCGCCCACCTTCTTTGAGCGCTTCGTTCAGCTCAAGCTTCGAGGCTTGCAGCGCGGGCGCGAGTCCGAAGACGAGACCGGTCAACAGCGTCGCCCCGACCGTGAAGGCGAGCACTGTCTTGTCGAGTCCGACCTCGCCGAAGCGTGGGACGCTCGCGGGCACGACCGACGCGAGCAGTTCTACGCCCCACTGCGCGAGGAGCAGTCCGAGCGCGCCGCCGATGACGGAAAGCAACAGGCTCTCCGTTAGCAGTTGCCGCACGATGCGCGCACGACTTGCGCCGAGCGCGACGCGCACGGCGATCTCCCGACCGCGCCCCGCAGCGCGCGCGAGCAAAAGGTTAGCCACGTTCGCGCACGCGATCAAGAGCACGAACCCGACCGAGCCGAGCAAGACGAGCAGCGTCCGCCGCAGAGTCCCGACCATATCTTCCTGCGCCGAGATGAGTGTGACGCTGCGTCCTGCGTTTTCCGCCTTATACTGATTGGCGAGCCTTTCCATAATACCGCTTAGCTCGGCTTGCGCCCGCTCAAGCGTCACGCCGGGCTTGAGCCGCGCGAGCACTTGCAGGTAGCCCGCGCCGCGCTGCACGTTCATCTCGCCCGCCGGATCGAGGGGCACGAAATATTCGGGCGGCTGGTTGGCGAATGGAAACTGGAAACTCACCGACATCACGCCGACGATGGTTTTGTCCCTGCCGTTAAGACTGATCTGACGCCCTAAGATGTTCGGATCGGAAGCGAAGCGACGCTGCCACATGCCGTGGCTGATGACGACGACGGGCGAGCCGCCCGCGCGCTCGTCCTCCGCCGTGAGGAGGCGTCCGAGTCGCGGCTTGGCGGCGAGCACGGTGAAGAGATCGGGCGTCGTCATCTCGCCGACGATCTGTTCGGGCGCGTCGCCGCCGGAGAGAGCCGCGTTCGTGTCGGTGTAAGCCGCCATCGCCTCGAACGACTGCTGCGCGGCGCGCAAGTCCGCGAAGTTCGGAAACGAGGTCGAACTGTGCATCAGCCCGCGCTTGGCTCGCGTGCTCCACACGGAGACGATTCTGTCCGCGCCGTCGTAAGGCAGCGGGCGCAACAGGATCGCGTTGACGACCGAGAAGATCGCCGTGTTCGCGCCGATGCCGAGCGCGATGACGACGAGCGCCACGACGCTGAAGAGCGGCGTCTTCAACAGCACGCGCACGCCGTACTTTACGTCTTGCCAGATTGTTCCCATGATGTTCACCTCAACTCAACTCAACTCGAAGTATTAAGTGCTGAGGACTGAAGACTGAGTTAAAACAAATCGTCTTTCACTCAGTCCTCAGTCCTCAGTCTTCAGTCCTTCTTTATTCATAGCGAAGCGCGACCATTGGATCGACGCGTGTGGCGCGGCGCGCGGGGATGAGACATGAGACGAAGGCGACTGCTGAGAGCACAAACGCCACGCCCACGAACGTCGCCGGGTCGGTCGCGCTCACGCCGAAGAGCAGCCCCGACATGACGCGCGTCAGCGCGAGCGCGCCAACCAAGCCGAACGCGACGCCGATCAGAGTCAACACCATCCCCTGCCCCAGAATCATCCGCAGTACATCGCGCGGCTGCGCGCCGAGCGCGACGCGGATGCCGATCTCATGCGTGCGCTGCGTCACCGTGTATGAGATCACGCCGTAGATGCCAAGCGCGGCGAGCAGCAGCGCGACCGTGGCGAAGCCGCCGAGCAGGATCATGTTGAAGCGTCGCTTGGCGACCGACGCCGAGAGCAGTTGATTCATCGTGCGGACGTTATAGATGGGCGAGTCCTTGTCCGTCTGACGTATGACGGCGCGCAGTGCGGCGGCTGTCGGTGCCGGATCGGATGAGTCGGTGCGCGCGACGACGGTCAGGCGGGCGGTGAGCACCTGCGTGAAGGGCAGGTAGAATTCCGGTGTTGTCGCCTCGTCGAGCCCGGCGTGGCGCACGTCGCCGACGACGCCGACGATCTCGCGCGTGCCCGCCGCCGTCCCGCCGCTGAAGATGAGTCGCTTGCCGAGCGGTTCTTCGTTAGGGAAGTGGCGACGCGCGAAAGTTTCGTTGATGATGATGACGGCTGGCGCGTCTCTCCGGTCGCGCTCGTCAAAGGTGCGACCGCGCCTGACGGGAATGCCCATGGCGGCGAAGTAGCCGGGGCTGATGATGCGTCGGTCGGCAGCCTCATTATCGCCTGGAGCAAAGGGCGCGCGTCCCTCGATGTTAAAGTCCCACGCCTCGAAGTTGCCGTTCAGTGGGAGCGGATCGACGAGACCGACGGCGCGCACTCCCGGCGCTTGTGCGGCGCGCTGCAAAAAGTCCTGGAAGAACTGAACGCGCTGCGCTTCTTCCGGGTAGCGCGAGCGGCGCGGCACCACGTCCATCGTCAAGAGATTGTTCGGATCGAAGCCGGGCTGCACGTCGAGCAGTCGTCTGAAACTCTGCGCGAGGAGTCCCGCGCCGACGAGCAGCATGAGCGAGAGCGCGACTTCGGCGACGACGAGCGCGCCGCGCAGACGATTGCGCGTGTGCCCCTCGCCGGAGCCGCGCCCGCCCTCCTTCAGTGCCTCGTTCACATCCGACTTCGAAGCTTGCAGCGCGGGCGCGAGACCGAAGACGACGCCTGTGGCGAGCGCGACGGCGACGGTGAAGACGACGACCGTCGCGTCGAGACTCACCTCGCTGATGCGCGGGATGTCAGCGGGGCTCGCCGCCGTGAGCAAGGCGACGCCCCACATCGCGAGCAGAAGTCCGAGCGCGCCGCCGAGCACGGAGAGCACCAAACTTTCGGTCAGGAGTTGACGCACGATGCGCCAGCGCGACGCGCCGAGCGCCGTCCGAATCGACATCTCTTTCGTCCGCGCCGCCGCGCGTGCGAGCAGAAGGTTGGCGACATTGGCGCACGCGATCAAAAGCACACAGCCGACCGCGCCGAGCAGGACGAGGAGCGCGGTGCGAAGATTGCCGACCAGACTCTCGCCGAGTGGGTTGACGAAGAAGACGAGCGCGGTGTTCGTGTCGGGGTATTGCGCCTGGAGGCGTCGCGAGATGGTTTCAAATTCAGCCTGCGCCTGCCCCGTGGTGACGCCCGGCTTCGTCTTCGCGAGAAGTGTGAGCGAGACGTAGTCGCGTTTCGTCAGATCGGCTTCCGAGAGCATCGGCGCGAGCGGCGTCCAGAAGTCCACCTGCTGCATCTCGACCGGGTACTTGAAGCCCTGCGGCATGACGCCGATGACGGTCATCGGTTGGCTTCCGAGCGGAATCTCCTGACCGATGATCTGTGGGTTCGCGCCGAAGCTGCGTTGCCAGAATCCGTAACTCAGAACGATGACGCGACGACCTTTCGGCTGGTCTTCCTCGCGCGTGAAGACGCGACCGAGCGCGGGCTTCGTCCCCAGCATCTGAAAGAGATCGGCGGAGGCGTCAACGCCCCGCGCGCGCTCCGGCTCTTCACCGGGGATCATCATAAAACTCGTCTGATATCCGTAAGCCGCGACGCCTTCGCACGTCTGACACTGGTCGCGAAAATCAAGGAAGTTCGGGTACGACTCGTCGGATGAAACCGAGCCGTCCTTCTCGCTGCGCGCCTGAACCGACATCAGCCGCTCCGGGTGATCGAAGGGCAGCGGTCGGAGCAGCACGGCGTTGACGACCGAGAAGATCGCCGAGTTTGCCCCGATGCCGAGCGCGAGCGCCGCCACCGCGACGAGTGTGAAGACCGGACTCTTCCGCAGCGTGCGGAAGCTGTAGCGCAAGTCCTGCAAGAGCGTTCCCATCTATTCACCTCACATGCAGAGATCAGAGGTTAGAGGTCAGAGGTCAGTTTTGATCTCTTCACTGACCTCTAACCTCTGTTTTTTCATTCGTCGCGTAGCGCGATCATCGGATCGACACGGGTTGCGCGCCGAGCAGGGATAAGACAAGCCGCGAGCGCGATGGCAGCCAGGAGAGTCGCGGCGGCGGCGAAAGTTAGTGGATCGGTCGTGCTCAGATCGTAGAAGAAGCTCGACAGAAAACGTGTCAGCACGACACCGGAGATTAAGCCGAGCGCGAGACCGGCGGCGATCGGCAAGCTGCCGCGCCCTAACACCAGCCGTAGTATGTCGCGCGCTTGCGCGCCGAGCGCGATGCGGATGCCGAACTCGCGCGTGCGCTGGACGACAGAATATGCGACGACGCCGTAGATGCCGACCGAGGCGAGTGCGAGCGCGAGCAGGCTGAACAAGCCGAGCAGCGCGCCGCCGAAGCGTTGCGCCGTGAGCTGCTCGCGTAGGTTATCGCCGAGCGGTCGGAGGTTGAAGACCGGCAAGGCGGGATCGAGCCCGTGAGCTTCGCGCTCGATTGTGCCGAACAGCTTGGTTGGCTCGCCGTCGGTGCGCGCGACGAGACTGACGGTTGTCAGCCCCCACTCCTCAGTCACCTGCGCGAGCGGGAAGAAGACTTGCGGCGGCGGGTCTGTACGCAGATCAATGAATTTGTGATCACGTACAACACCGACCACGAAGACCTCGCGTCCGTTGTCTTTAATTCGTTTGCCGAGCGGGTCCTGCCCGTGCCAGTAAGCGCGTGCCAGCGCCTCGTTGACCATGGCAGCGCCCGGCGCTTCCATGTTATCGCGCGCGTCGAAGTCGCGACCCCGCAGCACGGGGATGCCGAGCGTGCGGAAGTAGCCGGGGCTAACGGCGTTGGAATCAATGTCTGTATGCTGACCTTCTGGCGGCTGGTAGCCCTCAAGCTCCATGCCGTCCCGATCACGCCCACCGCTGAGCGGAAGCGTCGTCGCCCACGCCGCCGACTGGACGCCCGGCGTCGTGACTAATCGCTCGGCGAGTTGATCGTAGAAGGCGCGTGCGCGTGGAGCGTCGTAGCGTTGCAGTCCGAGGTTGACCGAGGCTGTGGCGACGCGCTCCGGCTCGAAGCCGATATTAATTGAGAGTGCGTTTCGCAGACTCCGCAAAAACAGTCCCGCGCAGATGAGCAACAGCAGGCAGAGCGCGACTTGTGTCGCGACCAGCGCGTGTCGCAGGCGCGCGTGACCGGGCGTCACCGACGCCGCCTGATTCTTGAGCGTCGCGATCAGATCGAGCTTCGACGCGCCGAGCGCGGGCGCGAGCCCGAAGACGACGCCTGTGGCGAGCGAGAGCAGGAACGTGAAGGCGAGCACGCCCGGCTGCAAACCCAGGTCGAGCTTGCCGAGCGCGATGCCGCCGGGCAGGTCGAATGAAGAGAGCAGTTCGAGCGACCACAGGGCGACGAGCAATCCGGCTGCACCGCCCATCAGAGACAGCATGACGCTCTCCGCGAGAAGTTGCCTGACGAGGCGCGACCGCGACGCGCCCAGCGCGAGCCGCACGCCGATCTCTCTGCGCCGCGCGGTGGCGCGCGCTAAGAGTAGGTTCGCCACGTTGGCGCACGCCAACAGGAGCGCGACACCCACGACGGCGAAGAGCATCGTCATGAAGCGGACGAAATCCTGGCGGCTGTCCATACCCGTCGCCGCGACCGTGAGGGGTCGCATCTCGTAATGAAAACCCGGCTGCGTCTTCGCGTGGTTCGCGTCGCGCTCCTGCTGCGCGAGTTGGTTCAGCTCAGATTCAGCGCGTTCGCGCGCGACGCCGGATTCCAGCCGACCGAAGACGCTCAGCCAACTCCAAGTGCGCCTCTTGATGTCGAGCTTCGTGTAGTAGCCCGTCGCCAGCCGGGGCCATATCGTCAGAGGAACCCACAGGTCTGGTTTCGAGACGAGCGAAGTGCCGCGAAAGGAGGGGGGCGCGACGCCGACGACCGTGAACGTCACGCCGTTCAAGCGCAGCGTCTTGCCGACGACTTCGCGGTCGCCGCCGAAGCGCGCGCGCCAGAGCTGATGACTGAGCACGACGACGGGTTGCGAGTCGGCGCCCGCGTCGTCTTCGGGCAGGAAGGTGCGCCCCGTGGCGGCGCGAACGCCGAGCACGTCGAAGTAGTTGCCCGTTGCGGCGACGCCCGCGACGCGCTCCGGCTGTCCGCCGTGCTCGAGGCTCAGCTCGCGGAATGAGAAGGCTGCGAGCCCCCGGCACACATGGTTTCGATCCCGCAGAGCGAGATAGTCGGGGTAAGACAGCACGTTGTTCGTGATGGCGACGAGCGACGCCGGGTCTTCAACCGCTAATGGACGCAGAAACACCGCGTGCGCGACGCTGAAGATCGCCGTGTTCGCGCCGATGCCGAGCGCCAGCGAAAGCAAAGCGATCAGGGTGAAGCCCGGGTTGTTTCTCAGCGCCCTCAAGCCATAGCGCAAGTCGCGCAGGATCGCTTCCATACCTTACCTCACGAGTAGATGTTAGAGATTAGTCAAATCAGTTTTCACTGACCTCTGACCTCTAACCTCTGACCTCTGTTTTTCACTCGTACCTGAGTGCGATCATCGGATCGACTTTCGTCGCACGCCGCGCCGGGATGTAGCAGGCGACGAGCGCGACCGCCGCGAGCGTGAACGCGACGAGCGCGAAGGTGACCGGATCGCTCGCGCTCACGTGAAAGAGCATCGCCTTGATCAGTTTCGTCAACGCGAGCGACGCCGCGATGCCAATGCCGACGCCGAAGAGCGCGAGTACCATGCCCTGACGCAAGACGAGTCGCACCACGTCGCCCATCTGCGCGCCGAGCGCCATGCGGATGCCGATCTCGTGGGTGCGCTGGCTGACCGAGTAAGCCATCACGCCGTAGATGCCGACCGCCGCAAGCAGCAGCGCGACCGTTGCGAAGATGCCGAGCAGGAAGACGGTCAGGCGGCGCTGCGAACTGCTCTCGTTGAGTCGCTGTTCGAGAGTCTTGATGTCGAAGATGGGCAAATCTTTGTCGAGCGATTGCGTCTCGCGCCTCACGGTCGCCGCCATGCTCGCCGGGGCGACCGACGAGCGCACGGCGATGGTCATGCCGGGATCGGGCACTTGCGCGTGAGCCATATAGACGTAGGCTTCGGGCTCGTCGTCAAGCCCGAAGTGCTTCACGTCGCTGACGACGCCGACGATCTCCGTCGGATTAGTCCCGTCGGGGTCGAGCATGCGCTTGCCCACGGGGTCTTCGTTCGGGTAGTAGAGGCGCGCGAACGTCTCGTTGATGATGGCGACGAGCGGCTTGCCCTTCGTGTCCTGATCGTTGAAGACGCGCCCCTTGAGCACGGGAATGCGCAGCGTCTTGAAATAGTCGGGGCTGGCGAGACGGAAGTTCGCTTCCGGGTATTCGCCCTTCGGCGGCACAGGTCTCCCTTCGAAGATGAGCGTGGTCGTGCCGCCGCTCCCGCCCATCGGCAAGTAGTTGATGACGCTCGCGGATTCGACGCCGGGCTGCGCGCGCAATCGTTCGAGCAGTTGCTTGTAGAAGTCCGCCCACTGTTCGGGCTTCGAGTAGCGCGCTTCGGGCAGACCGAGGCTCATCGTCACGACGTTGTGCGGATCGAAGCCGGGCTGCACGTCGAGCAGGCGGACGAAGCTCTTCATCAGAAGACCCGCGCCGACCAAGAGGACAAGCGCGAGCGCCACTTCGGCGACGACCAGACCGTTGCGAAAATGGCGGCGCACGTGAGTCGCCGAGCCGCGACCACCTTCCTTCAGCGACTCGTTGAGATCGGTCTTCGTGGCTTGCAGCGCGGGCACGATGCCGAAGAGCAAGCCGGTCGCAACTGAGACGAGGATGGTGAAGCCAAGCACCCAGCCGTCGAGGTTGATCTGATTCCAGCCGTGGAAGTAGAGCGCGTACTCGCGTGGCACGCTCGCGAGCAGCAGATCAAGCCCCCACATCGCGAGCAGGATGCCGCAGACACCGCCCGTCACGGATAAGAGCACGCTCTCGGTCAGCATCTGCCGGATCATGCGCACGCGGCTCGCGCCGAGCGCCGCGCGAATGGCAAGTTCCTTTTGCCGCGCGGTCGAGCGCGCGAGCGAAAGGTTCGCGACGTTCGCGCACGCGATCAAGAGCACGAAGCCGACTGCACCGAAGAGGACGAGCAGCGCGGGCTTGACCGACTCGCTCGTGTCCTCCTGCGTGGGGATGAGACGTATGTCGCGGTTCGCGTTCGTGTCCGGGTACTGCTCTCGGAGGCGCGCGGCGATGGCGCTCATCTCGCTCTGCGCTTGCGCCAGCGTGACGCCGGGCTTGAGGCGCGCGCGCGTGTAGAGATAATGCGCGCCGCGCCGCGCCGCGTCCTGCGCGTCGAGCGCGAGCGGCACCCACAGCTCGACCGAGGCGTTCGGGAACTCGAACTCCGGCGGCATCACGCCGATGATTGTGTGACTCTCCGTGTCGAGGTTGATCTGCTTATTGATGACGTTCGGGTCAGCTCCGAAGCGACGCTGCCACAGCCCGTAGCTGAGGACGACGACGCGCGGCGCGCCATCCGCGTCCTCTGCATCGGTGAAAGTCCTGCCGAGCAGGGGCTTGACGCCGAGCGTCTGGAAGAGCGACGCGGTGGCGCGGTTGCCGAGGAGCTGTTCAGGGTTGTCTGTGCCCGTTAAGTTGAAGGTGTTCCAGCGAAACGCGCCGATGGATGCAAAGACCGTGTTCTGCGTGCGCCAGTCGTTGAAGTTCGCCGGGCTTGCCTCGTTGTGCGTCCGCAGGTACTTCGCCGAGAGGTTAGGGTTCGTCTCCCAGACGGTGACGACGCGATCTGGATCGGCGAAGGGCAGCGGTCGCAACAGCATCGCGTTGACGACCGAGAAGATCGCCGTGTTCGCGCCGATGCCGAGCGCCAGCGCCAAAATCGCGATCAGCGTGAAGCCCGGACTCCGCCGGAGCATTCTTAGTCCGTAACGCACGTCTTGCCACAAAGTGCTCATCGTTTCACCTCAGAGGTTAAACGTTAGAGATCAGAGGTTAGTCAAATCAGTTTCATTGACCTCTAACCTCTAACTTCTGACCTCGGCTTTTTCATTCGTACCGAAGCGCAATCATCGGATCAACTTTCGTCGCGCGCCGCGCGGGGATGTAGCAGGCGAGGAAGGCGACTGCCGCGAGGAGCAGCCCGACGCCTGCAAAGGTGACGGGGTCGGCGGGGCTCACGCCGTAGAGCAAACTCGTGAGCAGCCGCGCCGCCGCGAAGGCGACAACTAAGCCGATGCCCAGACCGATGAGCGCGAGCGTCATGCCCTGCCCGACGATCAGGCGCAGGACATTTCGGCGATTCGCGCCGAGCGCCATGCGCAAGCCGATCTCGCGCGTGCGACCCGCGACGACGTAGGACATCACGCCGTAGATGCCGATCCCGGCGAGCACGAGCGCGAGCACGCCGAAACTGCCAAGCACGATCGCAGCCATGCGCGCCGGAAAGAGCGGAATTTGCATGTGATCGGTCAAAGTCTTGGCATCGAAAATGGGCATCGAAGGGTCGAGCGACTGCACCACGCGCCGCAGCGCGCCGACCGCGCCTTGCGGATCGCCCTCGACACGCGCGACCAGCACCACGGTCGAGTTGTAGCTGCGCAGCATCGAGCGGTAGAAGGCGGGCTTAGGCTCCTCGCCAAGCGAGTTGTACTTGCCATCGGCGACGACACCGATCACTTCCCAGTAAGGATCGCCGGGTCCGTTAAAGTTGAAGCGTTTACCGATGGCGTCTTCGCCGTGCCAGAACTTGCGTGCGAACGTCTCGTTCACAATCGCGACGCGCGACTCTTTCTGATCGTCGTGCGCTGTGAAGTCGCGCCCCCTGAGCGGAATGTCCATCGTCTTGAAGTATTCGAGTCCCGTGTAGATGGGAACGGCGAGCGGCAGGTCGCTGCTCGACGCGACGGGCTGACCCTCGACATAGATCGTCGTCGAGTTGTAGTTGATGGCGAGCGGCAGACTGTCGGTCATCGTCACAGAGCGCACGCCGGGCACCTGCTTCGCCCGCTCGACCACATCGCGCTGGAAGGCGCGCCCGCGCTGCTCGTCGTAGCCTTGCAGACCGAGATCGAAGGAGAGCGCGACGGCATTCTGCGGGTTAAAGCCCGGATGCATCGCCTGTGCAGCTTGCAGACCGCGCACGATGAGCCCCGCGCAGACGAGCAAGACGAGCGAGAGCGCGACCTGCGCGACGACTAAAGCGTTACGCAAACGCGAGCGGCGAAAGCCGCCCATCGCGGAGTCGTCCTTGAGCGCGGGGATCATGTCCGGCTTCGAAGTTTGCAGCGCGGGGAGCAGGCTGAAGACGACGCCCGTGGCGAGCGAGACGCCGAGCGTGAAGGTAAGCACGCGCCAGTCTATGCGTAGGTCGAAGACGAGCGCGATGTCGGTCGGGAGCTTGATCGCGCCGACCAGAGCGTTGAGCCACGTGGCGAGCAGCAACCCGAATGCCCCGCCCGCGAGCGAGAGCACGACCGATTCGGTGAGCAGTTGCCGGACAAGCCGCACGCGCGACGCACCGAGCGCAAGGCGGATCGCGATCTCCTTGCGCCGCTCGGTCGCGCGCGCGAGCAAGAGGTTCGCGAGGTTGACGCACGCCAGCAGCAACACCAAGCCGACGACGCCCATCAGCACGCTGCTGAAGGTGACGACCGCGTCGCGTATGTCTGGGATGAAGAGACCGGGCGAGAGCAGGCGCACGCCGCGTCCCTCGTTCTCCTGCGGGTGCTCCTGCGCGAGCAGAGAGGTGAGCCCGACGAGAGACGCCTCGGCTTGCTCTCTCGTCACGCCGTCTTTGAGCCGACCGACGACGAAGATGTTGTCGTCCGAGCGCGATTCGAGCCAGTTGCTGCCGGGTTCGATCTGCTTCGCCATCATCATCGGCGCAAACACTTCGGGCGCGTAGGCGACCTCTGTGCCGATGAAGCCACGCGGTGCGACGCCGACGACGGTGAACGGCTGGTTGTTGAGCGTGATCTGCCGACCGACGATTGACGGCTCGCCGCCGAAGCGCGACTGCCAGCAGTTGTAGCTGATCACGACCACGGGGCGCGCGCCCGGCGTCTGATCTTCTTCGGGCAGGAAGCCGCGCCCCAAAGCGGGAGGGACGCCAAGCACGTCGAAGTAGTTGCCGCTCACCGTGTAGCCCCACACGCGCTCGTTCGCGCCGTTGTGACTCAGACTCATCGGCGCGAAGCGATAGGCGAGCAGACCTGTAAAGACTTGATTGCGGTCGCGGTAGTCCTTGTAGTTCAGGTACGACTGGATTGTGTAGTCTGCCCCCTTGTGCAGCGTGCCGTAAACTTCGACGAGCCGACCGGGCTCAGGCACGGGGAGCGGTCGCAACAGCACCGTATCGACCAGACTGAAGATCGCCGTGTTCGCGCCTATGCCCAGCGCGAGCGAAAGGATCGCGACGAGCGTGAAGCCCGGACTTTTGATCAAACGCCTGAACCCGTAACGCAGGTCTTGCCAGAGATTACCCATTGTTTCACCTCAGAGGTTAGAGGTTAGAGGTTAGAGATCAGAGGTTAGTTAAATCGCTTTTACTGATCTCTGATCTCTAACCTCTAACCTCTTTTTTTCATTCGTACCTGAGCGCGACCATCGGATCGACGCGTGTGGCGCGCCGCGCCGGGACGTAGCACGCGAGTGCGGCGACGATGGTCAACAGCAGCGCGACGATGGCGAACGTTAGCGGATCAGTCGCCGTGACGCCGAAGAGCAAGCCCGACATGACACGCGTTAAAGCGAGCGCGCCCGCGAGTCCGAGACCGACGCCGAAGAGCGCCAGCACCATGCCCTGACCGACGACGAGGCGCAGCACGTCGCGCGTCTGTGCGCCCAGAGCCATGCGTATGCCGATCTCGTGCTCGCGCTGCGCGACGGTGTAAGCCATCACGCCGTAGACGCCGACCGCCGCAAGCAAAAGCGCGACGGCGGCGAAGACCGTGAGCAGCAGCATCCCGAAGCGCGTGCGCGAGATCGACTCGCCGATCCAGCTCTCCATCGTCCGCACGTCTGCGACGGGCTGATTGGGCTCAAGCGCCTGTATCTCGCGGCGCACCGAGTCGGAGAGCGCGAGCGGATCGCCTTCGGTGCGTATGAAGATGTTCATTGCTCCGTAGGTGAGTTGCGCGTGCGTCCAATACACCATCGGGTATTGCTCGGCGTCGAGCTTCCCGTATTTCGCGTCGCCGACGATGCCGATGATCTCGTCGGGCGCGTTCACGTCCTTCATGTCAACCGTGATGCGCTTGCCGATTGGATTTTCGCCGGGGAAGTATTTGCGCGCGAGCGTCTGGTTGATGACGATGGTGTGGTGCTCTTCGGTCGCCTCCTGCGCGGTGAACGTGCGACCGGCGATGACGGGGATGCCCATCGTGCGGAAGTAGTTTTCGTCGGCGACGCGCACGTCCGTGCCCGGTGATTCTCCCGGCGCGGGCGCGGGTCTGCCTTCGATGGTGAAATCGGTCGCCGCGCCGAGCGACGTGAAGGGCAGGAAGCTGACGGCGGAGGCGGAGCGCACGCCGGGCAGGCGCGCGAGCCGCTCCGTCGCTTGGCGGAAGAAGGCGACGTACTGGCTGTCATCCTTGAACTTACCGGGCGGCAAACGCACGCGCATCGTGAGCAGGTGCTTCGGGTCGAACCCCGGATCGACCGATGCGAGCCGCGTGAAGCTGCGGATCATGAGTCCCGCGCCGACGAGCAGCACGAGCGCGAGGGCGATCTCCGCGACGACGAGGGCGGAGCGTGCGCGCCGTGAGCGCGAGCTGCCGGTGTTGCCACGACCCGTCTCTTTGAGCGCGTCGTTTGGATCGAAGCGCGCGGCTTCGAGCGCGGGTAGCAGACCGAAGACGACGCCGGTCGCGAGCGAGACGGCGAAGGTGAAGCCGAACACGGGCAGACTCACGCCGACCTCGCCCGCGCCAATCAGATTCGGCGGGCTGAGTGCGACGAGAGCGTCCACGCCCCACGCGGCGAGCAACCCGCCCGCGACGCCGCCAGCGAGCGCGAGCAGGACACTCTCCGTGAGGAGTTGCCGCACAACGCGCCAGCGCGCCGCGCCGAGCGCCGCGCGGATGGCGATCTCCTTCGAGCGCGACGCGGCGCGCGCCAGCATCAGGTTGGCGACGTTGGCGCAGGCAATCAAGAGCACAAAGGCGACCGCGCCGAGCAGGACGAGGAGCGGCGTTTTCAACTCGCCCGCGAGCTGTTCGCGCAAGGGGACGAGTTTGATCTCCCAGTTCTTGTCGAACTCAGCGTTCGACTCTTCGAGTCGGCTCGCGATGGCGCTCATCTCGCTCTGCGCCCCGGTCATGCTCACATCTGACTTCAGACGTGCCACGGCTGCCATGTAGCGACCGCTCTTGAGCGCCTCGGCGACAGTAAATTTCGTCGGCACCCACAGCTCCGCGGGCTTGCCGCTGCGCGAATTCTCCTTGATGAAGAATTTGAAGTCTGACGGCATGACTCCGATGACGGTCACGCTGCGACCGTTGAGCGTGACCGTCTTGCCCAATGCGTCGCGCGCGCCGCCGAACTGCCTCTGCCAGAAGCCGTAACTGAGCACGACCACGTCGCCGCGCCCCGGCTCGCCGTCTTCGGGCGTGAAGGTGCGCCCGACGAGCGCGCCCGCGCCGAGCACTTCGAAGAGATTGACGCTCGCCACCTGCGCGGGAATCTCCACGGGCTCGCCCGCGCCCGTCAAATTCACAGTCGTGTCGTAGAAGCCAGCCATCCCCTCGAACGATTTCGACTGCCCCTGCCATTCAAGGAAGTTTCTCGGCGCGACGGTGTTGCGCTCGCGCCCGCCCGCGCGGTTGTGTTCCCAGAGGGCGACAAGTTGATCCGCCTGCCTGTAGGGGAGTGTCCGCAGGAGCACCGCGTTGACGACCGAAAAGATCGCTGTGTTCGCCCCGATGCCGAGCGCGAGCGCAACTAAAGCGACGAGTGTGAATGCGGGACTCTTGAGGAATCCGCGGACGGCGTAGCGCACATCCAGCCAAATGTTTCCGAGCATCGAGCTAACTCCTCCCGACAGTAAATTACTCGTACCGCAGCGCGACCATCGGATCGACTTTCGAGGCGCGCCGGGCTGGGATGTAGCTTGCCAGCAACGCAACCACCGTCAATAGCGACGCGACGAGGAAGAAGGTCACGGGGTCGGTCGCGCTGACTCCGAACAGAAGGCTCGACATCAGGCGCGTGACGGCGAACGCACCGGCAAGACCGATGGCAACGCCGACGAGCGCCAGCCGCAAGCCCTGACCGACGACGAGCCGGAAAATGTCGCGCAACTGCGCGCCGAGCGCGATGCGAATGCCTATCTCGTGGGTGCGCTCGGCGACGCTGCCCGACAGCACGCCGTAGATGCCTACGCCGGCGAGCACGAGCGCGACGAGCCCGAACGCCTCGAACAGAGTCAGCGCGAAACGGCGTGCGGCGGCTGTTGCCGCAAGCAGGCTGTCCATCGTCGCCACGCGCATGATCGGCTGATCTTTGTCCACCGACCGGATCGCACTCCTGATGGACGGGGCGAGCGACGCGGCGTCGCCGCGCGTGCGTGCGACCAGAGACATCGTGTCGTCAGTGAAGTACCACTGCTCGGGGGTGATATAGACCGCGTCCGTCTGGCTTACAGAGAGCGAAGCCTGCTTCACGTCGACGACGACGCCGACGACGGTGAACCACGGTCGGTCAGGCGGCCCGACGTGAACGCGCTTGCCGACGGGGTCTTGATCGGGGAACGTGCTCCGCGCCAACGACTCGCTGATCACCAGCGCGGGCTGCGCGCCCGCCGCGTCGTGCGCGTCGAGCAGTCGTCCGTGGCGGAGCGGGATGCCGACGGTCTCGAAGTAGCCCGGACTCACTGCGTACCTGAAGACGTTGTGTGCCGTCCGAGGATCGTCGCCCTCGAAGCGCGCGCCGTACTCGTCGTCGTCGCCGCTAAGTGGTAGTTGGCTGGTGAACGCCGCTGAGGTGACGCCGGGAACCTGTCGCACCGCTTCCAAAGCTTGTGCGAAGAACTGATCGTTAGTCTCCTTGTCGAACCGGCGACCCGCAGTGTGCACCTGCATCGTGAGCAGGTGCGAGGAGTCGAACCCCGGAGAGATGGCGAACAGGCGTTCGAGGCTGCGCCAGAGCAAGCCCGCGCCGACCAGCAGCACGAGGGCGAGCGAGACCTCCGCGACGACGAGCACGCGGCGCGTCATTTGATGACCGCCGGAGGAACGCCGCGAGCTTTGCTCTAGCTCGACGCTCAACGCGCCGCGTGAAGCGTGCATCGCCGGAATCAGACCGACCGCCAGCCCGACGAGCGTAGTGACGCCGAGCGCGAAGACGAAGACAGCTCCGTCAACGCTAATCGCCCCCGCGCGCGGCAACTCCGCCGGGCTGAGCGCCCTGAGAGCGTCCACGCCGAACGTCGCGACGAGCAGCCCGACCGCGCCGCCCGCGAGCGAGAGCAGCAGGCTCTCCGTCAACATCTGCCGGACGAGCCGCGCGCGTCCCGCGCCCAGAGCGGCGCGCACCGCGAACTCGCCGCGCCGCCGCGACGCGCGCGCCAGCAACAGATTGGTCACGTTCACGCACGCGATCAGAAGCAGCAGCGCGACCGCAGCGAGCACCGCGACCAGCGCCGGTTTAACCGCGCCCGTGATTTCCCCTTGCAACGAAGACGCGACGAACCTGACGTTGGGACCATACGTCTCCGGGTGCTGCTCTCTCAATACGGTCTGCCCGAGCGCGTCAATCTCTTGCGTCGCCTGAGCGAGGCTCACGCCTGCGCGGAGTCGTCCCACCGTGTGCAGGTGATGTCCCCAGGCGCTTCCCAAAGACAGGTCATACTGTAGCGGCGACCAGAGATCAGCCGAGGACGCGAGCACGTTCTCGAACCCGTCGGGCATCACGCCGACGACGGTATAGGGTTTGTCGTCGAGCGTGACCTGACGCCCGATGATCTTTGAGTCGCCACCGAAGCGGCGACGCCACAGCCCGTCGCTGATGATGACCACGTCGGGACCGCCGAGTTGATCGTCGCTCGCCTGGAAGTCGCGTCCCAGCGCGGGCGCCGCGCCCAGCGCACGGAAGTAGCCCGCGCTCACGCGCTGACCATCGAAGCGTTCCGCCTCGTCCGTCCCGGTCATGGTCGGCTGCCACGCTTTGAAGACGGCGACGGCTTCGAATGAGTGGTTGCGTTCTGAGAGCCCGCGGTACATGCCGAACGTCCCGGGGTTGCGTGACCCGTCGGTGTTCATCTCCGAGATCACCGCGAGCCGGTCGGCGTGCGGGTATGGCAGTGGCTCGAAGAGGACGGGATTCACCGCGCTGAAGATGGCTGTGCTCGTGCCGATGCCGAGCGCCAGCGTCAACACCGCGACGAGCGTGAAGCCGGGATTCTTCGCCAGTATCCGCGCGGCGTAGCGCACGTCATGCAGCAGTGTGTTCATTGCCTCACCCCAACTCGATTGCGGAATTAGCATTGCGAGCTAAGAGGACATCACGCCCTTTCAACCCGAAACCCGCGCTCACTCGTACCTGAGCGCGATCATCGGATCGACCTTCATTGCGCGCCGCGCAGGGATGTAACAAGCGAGCAACGCCACCGCCGCGATGAGCAGTGAGATGAGCGCGAACGTCTTCGGATCAGTCGCCGTCACGCCGAAGAGCAGCCCCGTCATGACGCGCGTCAAAGCGAACGCGCCGACGAGTCCGAGCGCGACTCCGCCCAGCGCCAAGCCCATCCCCTTCTTCAAGACGAGAGCGAGGATGTCGCGCGGCTGCGCGCCCAATGCTAAGCGCACGCCGATCTCCGGGACGTGTTGCGCCACGAAGTATGCCAGCACGCCGTAAATCCCTATCGTCGCGAGCAGCAGGGCGAGCCCGGCGAACGACGCGAGCAAGATCATGCCGATGCCGCGCGTGCCGGTCTGCTCGTTGAGTTGCTCGTCCATCGTGGCGATGTTCGAGAGCGGCTCGTCCGGATCGACGGCGTGCACCTCGCGGCGCACGGCGGGCACGAGGCTCAGCGGATCGCCCTCGGCACGTATGACCAGATCGCGCGGCTTGAAGCCCGACATGACATTCACCTGACTGTACGGCAAATACATCTCCGCCTTGACGGGCGCGGACATCCCCATCTGCCGCACGTCCGCGACGACGCCGACGATGGTGCGCCACGGATCGGTGCCGTCCCCTTTGCCGAAGCTGATGCGCTTGCCAATCGCGCTCTCGCCCTGCCAGAGCTGTCGCGCCATCGTCTCGTTGACGACGAGAACTAATTGCGACTGCGCGTTGTCGTGCTCGTCCAGGTAGCGACCCTCGCGCAACCCCACGCCGATGGTCTGAAGGTAGTTCGAGCTCACCTGCCGGTGGATGGCGTTCGTCGCGACGCCCGGCGGCGGCTGCGAGCCCTCGATCATGAATCCGTTCGCGCCGCCCTGCCACTGCAATGGCACGGAGGTGGTGTAGCCGACTGAGACGACTCCGGGAAGCCGCTCGACGCGCGCGAGCACTTCATCGTAAAACTGCGTGCGCCGGGGAAGCGCGCGGTACTTGTTCTCAGGGAGCACCGTGCGCACCGTCAGCAACTGCTTCGGGTGGAGGTTCTCATACTGCCCGCGCATGTGTGAGACCGTCTGCACGAGCAGCCCCGCGCCCACGAGCAGCACCAGAGCCAACGCGACTTCGACCATGACGAGCGCGCCGCGCAGCCTTCCGCCAGCGTTCGAGCCTGCGCGACCCCCGCCCTGCTTGAGCGCTTCGTTCAGATCAGTGCGCGACGCCTGCAACGCCGGAGCCAGCCCGAAGACGATGCCCGTGGCGAGCGAAATCAGTGTCGCGTAGCCGAGCACGGGCAGGCTGAGCTTCAAACTCGTCGAGAGCGCGAGCCCGTCGGGGATCAGTTTCTTCACAAACTCAAAGCCCCACGCGGCGAAAAGCAAGCCGAATGCGCCGCCGAGCAGAGAGAGCAGCACGCTCTCGGTCAGCAGTTGCCGCACGATGCGTAGGCGTCCCGCGCCGAGCGCCGCACGCACCGCGATCTCTTTCTGGCGCGCGGCGGCGCGCGCTAGGAGCAGGTTCGCGACGTTGGCGCACGCGATCAAAAGCACGAAGCCCACCGCCGCGAGCAGCAAGAGCAGCGGGCGGCGGACGGAACCCGAAAGTTGCTCGCCAATCGGCACCACGTCCGCCTGCACGCCCGCGATGTCGTCCGGGTAGTCGTGCGCGAGGCGATCCGTGATCGCGGTCATGTCGGCTTGCGCCTGTGGCTGTGTCACGCCGGGCTTGAGTCGCGCCAGCACCAGCAGCGAGTTGTTGTCGCGGTGGGCGAGTTCTTCCGGCGGGAAGGCGGCGGGAGTCCAGAGCCCGGTGGAGCTTTGCAGGAACTGGAACCCGGCGGGCATCACGCCGACGACCGTGTGCTTCTCGCCGTTGAGCAAAATGTCTTTGCCGATAATGGTCTGCTCCCTGCCGTAACGTCGCTGCCACAGACCGTAGCTGATGATCGCCACTTTAGCGCCGCCGGGCTTGTCTTCTTCGGGCAGGAAGTTGCGACCGAGCGCGGGCTCTGCGCCGAGCATCGGAAAGAAGTTCCGCGTCACGCCGTAAGCCTGAACCTTTTCCGGCTCGCCGTCGCCCGTGATGTTGAAGGTCTGCCAGCGCAGCGCCGCCATGTCCTCGAAGACGTGATTCTGTGTCTTCCAGTCCACGTAGGTCGCGGGCTGCACCTGATCGCCGGTGACGCCGTTCACCGGCTGATTTTCCCAGACCATCATGAGCCGCTCCGGCTCGCGAAACGGCGGCGGCTTGAGCAGCACGGCATTGACGAGACTGAAGATCGCAGTGTTCGCGCCGATCCCTAGCGCCAGCGAACACACGGCGACGACCGTGAAGGCGAAGTTGTGCCGCAAGCCCCGCAGCCCGTAGCGAATGTCCTGAATCAGTGTGCCCATCACATCACCTCGAAAGCAGAGGTTAGAGATCAGTGAAAGCGATTTAACTAGCCTCTAACCTCTAACCTCTGCGTTATCATTCGTAC
>JAVXVR010000312.1:0-4433 GCA_032230165.1 Acidobacteriota bacterium
ACCGTATAATCCGCGCCAACCTTTGCGCGCACCGCCCGGTAAACTTCGAGCGGCAGGCGCACGCGCATCTCGCGCGAGCCGCCGTAGCCGTCCTGTCGATCATTGAGCGCGGAGAGAAAGGACGCCAACGTGTAGGCGTGCGCGTAGTGCAGTTCCACACCGTCGAAGCCAGCCGTGCGTGCGCGGCGTGCGGCGGCGGCGAAAATTTCGGGGAGCACGCGCGGGAGTTCGCGGACGTGCGCGAGGTGCATGTCGGTCACGCGCTCGCGGTAGCCCTTGCCGAGCGTCTCCAGCTCGCGCGCGTCTAAAACTTTCTCTACAAGCTCGTCCGCCGCTTCGGCGAGAAAAGATCGCACGCGCTCTTCGTCAGCCTCGATCCAACTTGTGTCTTCGGTCGCTTCGGCGAGCGCGCGGCGGTGGCGTTCTTTGAGTTCGAGGAAGCGCGCGAAGTAGCGCGACTTTTCGGGGCGGCGTTTGACGGAGAGGAAGTCTATGATCTGTATGAAGAGTCGCGTGTGACCGGAGCTTGCGCGGCGCACGGTCTCAACCAACTCGGCGAGACCGGGAATGAAGCGGTCGTGCCCGATGCGCAGGAGCGGTCCCGAAGGGATGTCGCGCACGCCCGTCGCCTCGACGACGATAGCGCCGGGTCGCCCCTCGGCGAAGCGCGCATACCAGTCTAAATTTTCGCGCGTCACAAACCCGTCTTCGGTCGCGCGCCACGGCACCATCGCCGGAACCCACGTGCGCTGTTCGAGCGTAACATTGCCGACCTTAATCGGCTGGAAGAGCAGCGCGCGCGCCGCCTCCTCGCGCGGCGGGTCGTGCGCTTCGGGGAGTTCGTGTCGGATGGGATTTGCAGGACGCCAAGTCATCGCTCGCGCTCGTCCGGGCAGTGTAGCAGGTTCGGTGCGGGCGTCGGAGCGTAGAGCGTCGCGCGCACGTAGCCGAAACCGTACCCCTCGGAGAAGTAGAGCTACCCGCGCGCGCCCTGCTCTGTTAAGATTCGTGCCCGCGAGAGCCCCGCCGTGAAGACGCGGCATGAGAGTTCCTTTTGAACGTTTCCCCCGGCACACGCTTCGACCACTACGAAATTCTCGCCCCGCTCGGCGCGGGCGGCATGGGCGAGGTGTACGTCGCGCGCGACGCGCGGCTCGGTCGCCGCGTCGCGCTCAAGTTCCTGCCCGCCGAGTTTACTTCGGACGCCGGACGACTGCGCCGCTTCAAGCAGGAGGCGCGCGCCGCGTCGTCGCTCAACGATCCGAACATCGTCACCATCCACGAGATCGGAGAATTTGACGGGCAGCACTACATCGCCACCGAGCTGGTCGAGGGCGAGACGCTGCGCCGGCAGTTGGCGCGTGGTCGGCTCGATCTGCGCGAGGCACTCGACGTGGGCGTGCAGATCGCGTCCGCCCTCGCCGCGGCGCACACGGCGGGAATCGTCCACCGCGACATCAAGCCGGAGAACGTCGTACTGCGGCGCGACCGTCTCGCGAAGGTGCTCGACTTCGGTCTCGCCAAGCTCCTCGAGCCGCCCGCGCTCGACGCGGAAGCGCCGACCGCCGTCCAGGTGCAGACCGATCCCGGTCGCGTCCTCGGCACAGCCGCTTACATGTCGCCCGAACAGGCGCGCGGGCTTCGGGTGGATGCGCGCACAGACATCTGGAGTCTGGGCGTCGTGCTCTACGAGATGATCGCGGGGCGACAGCCCTTCGCGGGCGCGATGACGACGGACGTGCTCGTCGCCATCCTCAAAACAGAGCCGCCGCCACTCTCCGCCCTCGCGCCCGACGCGCCGCGCGAGCTTGAGCGCATCGTCGCGAAAGCCCTGCGCAAAGATCGCGAGCAGCGCTACCAGACGGTCAAGGATTTGCTCATTGACCTCAGAGACCTCAAACAAGAGTTGGAGTTTGCGGAGCGTCTGGAACGCTCCGCCGCGCCGGACGCGCGCGGCGTCGGCGTCTCGACCGCGACGGAGGGCGGCGCGCAGACTTTTGGCGCGACGGGCTCCGCCCCGCGCACGGCGGCTGACGGCGCGGCGCAACCGACGACGAGCGCCGACTACGTCGTCGGTGGGATCAGACGCCACAAACTGGCGTCGCTCGTCGCCCTGCTCGTCGTCGTCAGCGCCGCGACCGGGATCGGGATTTACTTCCTGCGCGCGCGCGACCCGGAAGCCGCCATACGCTCCATCGCGGTCTTGCCCTTCACGAACGCGGGCGGCAACCCTGACGCGGAATATCTATCGGACGGGATTAGCGAATCGCTCATCAACAGCCTCTCGCAACTGCCCGGCGTGAAGGTCATCGCGAGCAGTTCTAGTTTCAGGTACAAGGGCAAAAACGCCGACCCGCAAGAGGTGGCGAAGGCTCTGGGCGTCGAGGGCGTGCTGACCGGCAAAGTCTTACAGCGCGGTGACAGTCTGCTGATTAACGTGGAGTTGGTGAAGGCGCGCGACGGAACGCAGGTGTGGGGCGAGCAGTACAACCGCAAGGCGGCTGACGTGCTGGCGGTGCAGTCGGAAATTTCTCGCGAGATCGCCGCGACGTTGCGGCTGAAGTTGACGAACGCCGAGCGGGAGCACCTTGCCGAGCGCAGGACGGCGAACCCGCAGGCTTATGAGCTGGTGCTCAAGGGCTTCTACCTACGTCGCAAGGGAGGGACGGAGAACATTAAGAAAGCCATCGAGTATTACCAGCAGGCGATAGCCATTGACCCCACTTACGCGCTCGCCTACTCCGAGCTGTGCGAGGGCTACAGATTTCTTTTTAATTTCGGCGGTCTCGACCCGAAGGAGTATGTGCCCAAAGCCGAGGCGGCGGCGCAGAAGGCGCTGGAGTTGGATGAGAACCTCGCCGAAGCGCATCACGCGCTGGGAAGTCTCGAACGAGACCTCTGGGACTTTGCGGTTTGCGAGCGCGAGTTCAAGCGCGCTATCGAATTGAACCCGAACCTCGCCAGGGCGCACACCGCATACGCCACTTATCTCAGCGCGACGGGTCGGCACGAGCAAGCCATCGCCGAGGTCAAACGTGCCAGAGAGCTTGACCCCCTCGCACTTCTCGCCAACACATTCACCGGTCGCACCTTCTACTTCGCGCGCCGTTATGACGAGGCGCTGGAAGGCTTGAAGCGGGCGCTCGAACTGGAGCAGAACTTTGCCCTCGCGCACCGCTACCTCGGCGACACTTACGCGGCGAAGGGTATGTACGCGCAAGCCATCGCCGAACAACAGGAAGCGGTCAGACTGGACGACAAAATTTCGGTCTTTCAAATCCACCTGGGCGCGGCTTACGCGCGGGCGGGCGAGCGCGAACGGGCGCAGACTATCCTCAAGCAGTTGCAAGCGGGCGGAGCTTACGTTTCGCCCGGCGACTTGGCTATCCTCTACGCCGCGCTGGGCGAGCGCGAGCAGGCGTTCGCGTCGCTCGAAAGAGCCTACGCCGAGCACGACCCGCAGTTGCAGTTCTTGAGCGTTGACCCGTGGTACGACAGCCTGCGCGCCGATCCGCGCTTCGCTGATCTTATGCGCCGCATCGGTTTCTGACGCAACGGCGCGGAAGTCTAGAAGCGTCGCTCAGCTCGCACGCACGTTTGACGTTCGCGTTTGACACCGCCGCATCGCCGGACGTTCAATGGAGCGGCACAAAAAGATTCACACGGAAGTAAGGAGGCATTTCCTTTTTGACGGATGAACTGCTCAAGTGGCGCGCGGAGTTTCCCATACTCGAACGCTGCACGTACCTCATCTCGCACAGCCTCGGCGCGATGCCGCGCGGGACTTACGAGAGTCTTCGCGAATACGCCGACGTGTGGGCGGCGCGTGGCGTGAGGGCGTGGGCTGAGGGGTGGTGGGAGATGCCCGTCACGGTGGGCGACGACGTGGGGCGGATCATCGGCGCGCCGCCCCGCACGGTGGCGATGCACCAGAACGTCTCGGTCTGCCAGTCGCTCATCCTCTCGTGCTTCGAGCCCGACGCACGGCGCAACAAGATCGTCTATTCCGATCTCGAATTCCCCTCCGTCATGTACGCCTACGAGGCGCACGCGCGCAACGGTCAATTCAGGATCGAGCGCGTCTCGTCGGACGACGGGATGACCGTCTCGCTCGACAAGTTCGTCGCGGCGATTGACGAGGAGACGCTCTTGGTTCCCGTCTCGCACGTGCTCTTTAAGAGTGCTTTTCTGCAAGACGCGCGCGCCATCACCGAGCGCGCGCACGAGGTCGGCGCGCTCGTCGTCTTAGACACTTATCAATCGGCGGGGACAGTTCCCTTCTCGGTCACGGACTTGGACGTTGATTTCTGCACGGGCGGCTCGGTTAAGTGGCTCTGCGGCGGAGCGGGTGCGGGCTACCTCTACGTCCACCCGCGCTGGCACACGCAGCTTGAGCCGAAGATGACGGGCTGGATGGGGCATGTCGCGCCGTT
>JAVXVR010000355.1:0-6096 GCA_032230165.1 Acidobacteriota bacterium
TAAAAAGGTTTGAAGTTCGCGCCGATGAGACAGTCCTTGTCGGGTCCGGTGTGGTAAGCGCGCCACGCGATCTTGCCCGTCGCGGCGTCGAGCGCCGTGAGCCAGCCGCGCACGCCGAACTCGCCGCCGGAGTTGCCGACCAGAACTTTGTCTTTCACGACGAGCGGAGCCATCGTGATCGTCTCACCACGATTGATGTCGCCGAGTTGCGTGCGCCAGACTTCCTGACCCGTATTCGCGTCAACGGCGACGGTCTGATCGTCGAGCGTGTTGTAGAAGATTTTGCCGTTCGAGTATGCCGCGCCGCGATTGACGAGATCGCAGCAGGCGACGCCCTGCGAAGAGGCGGAAGGCTTCGGCTCGTACTTCCATTTGGCGGGCGCGCCGGGCTTCGTCAGATCGAGCGCGTAGAGGACGTTCGGGTAGGGCGTGACGATGTACATCGTGCCCCCGACGACGAGCGGCGCGGCTTCGTGCCCGCGCGTGTTGCCGGTCGAGAACGTCCACGCGACTTTGAGGTTCGCGGCGTTCCCGGTGTTGATCTCTTCGAGCGAGCTGAAGCGAGTCGAGGCATAGTCTTTGGCGGGCATCGTCCACTGCCCGTCGTCCGTGGGGACGAATGGGGGCGCGACGATCTGCCCTGGCGCGGGCGGCTGCTGCGTGCGGTGCACGTCCTGCGCCTGCTGCGCGGGCGGACGGGTGCAGGCTGGCGTGAAGAGGAGAGCGACGAAGGCGGGCGCGAATGAAAGAAGCGCACGACGACACAAAGGCATAGCCAGCCTGAGTCTTTCCATCACACATCCTCCAACGCGGGGGTAGAAATTCGTCTCGGAACTTCTCTTGGTCAGACTGCGACCGGGAACGAGCAGGCGTTCGTCAAACTTTAGTTCGGGAGTTATGCAGTCAGTATCTTAAATTCATCACATTTTTTTCGCCGTCCGTTAACGTACTCACTACCGACCAAAAATTTTATTGCCCACCGCTTTTATTTCGAGCGGCTGATGTACGAGTGCGAGCAGACAAACGTAAAGTCGGTTTGCTAGACATTAACGCACGATGTCTCTCCCTACAGACAAAGTTCGCGGCTATCAAGAGAGCCTCGGCTGCGTGCTGACCTTCATCGCCATTCTGGCGATAGTCATCACGCTACTCGCGCGGTGGCTCTTCTCCTGACCCGCGCGAAGCCCTGCGAGACTGCGCCCTCACGGCTCGCACGCCGTGCCCACTTTTCCCGCTTGAAATATTAGGTCGAATAAAGCATAACAAGTCCGAACTCACCTGCGTATTACCATCCTCTCAACTCTTGTTGAGGAGCGAGGCGGCGGCGAACGATACAGGCATGACCGGACTCGACAAGTTCATCGGCGAAGTGCTCGACGGCAAGTATCGTCTGGAGCGTCTGCTCGGACAGGGCGGCATGGGCGCGGTCTATCTCGCGACGCACCTCGGCACGGAACGTCCCGTCGCGTTGAAACTGATCGCGCCGCAGTTCATGCGCAACGACGAGTTCGTCGAACGCTTCAAGCGCGAGGCGCGCGCCGCCGGAAGGTTGCGCCACCCGAACGTCGTGGACGTGACGGACTTCGGCTTCGCGCAGGCGGACGGCGACCGCGTCGCTTATCTGGTCATGGAGTACCTCGACGGCTGCACGCTCGGCGACGTGCTCGCCGAAGAGAAGCGTCTGCCTCTGGACTGGACGGTGGACATACTAGAGCAGGTCTGCTCGGCGGTTGACGAGGCGCACCAGCAGGGCATCGTCCACCGCGATCTCAAACCCGACAACATCTGGCTTGAACCAAATCGGCTCGGCGGCTACCGCGTCAAGGTGCTCGACTTCGGCATCGCCAAGCTCGGCGAAGCGGGCGCGCAAGCTTCGACCGGCGACACGCCGCATGGCGACGAAGAAGCCGCGCAGGAGGTGCCCGCGCCGACTTCGCAGCCGCCGCACTCGGCGCAGTCGTCGCCGCTCGACGCGGTGCAGGCTTCCATCGCGCGCGCCGCGTCGGCTCTGCGAGCAACCTCTTCGTCGTCAGACGCCGCGTCGCACGACGACGAACAAGGCACGCGCCTCTTCGCGCCGCCGCCAACGACCGACGAGGAACAGGGCACGCGCATCCTCGCGCCTCAAGCGAGCGACGACGCGCCGCAGAGCGCGCACGCGACTGCCGCCGCGCACTCCCCGCGCGCGACGCAGTTCGCCGAAGAAGCGGACGGCACGCGACTCTTCGACGCGCAACCGCGCCCGACCGCGCGCGGCAGCGCACACGCGCCAACCGCCGACGAGCGCGCGCCACTGCACACCGCTGTCGAGGGCGCGGCGCTCACGCGCGTCGGCTCGATCATGGGCACGCCCACCTACATGTCGCCCGAACAGTGTCGCGGCGAAAGACTCGACGCGCGCGCGGACATCTACTCTCTCGGCGTCATCACCTACCAGATGCTCGCGGGCGAGACGCCGTTTACGGGCGACATGGTCGCGGTCATGCGCGCGCACATGAACGACGCGCCGCGACCTTTGCGCGAGCGAAACAAGAAACTGCCGAAGCGCGTGGCGCGCGTCGTCATGTCGACTCTCTCGAAAGACCCCGTAGGCAGGCCACCGAGCGCGGCTGCCTTCGCCAACTCCCTGCGCGCGAGCGCGGGCGGCATCGGCGTGCTGCTGCGCCGCGCCTTCGCCCTCTACAGCGAGCAGTTCCCGGTCTTCCTGCGACTGTCGTTGCTCGCGCACTTGCCGTTCATCGCCGTCTCAGCCCTCATGTTCATCACCGACGTGCTCGACCTGGAGCACCGCATGCCGCTAACCTACTTCGGCAGCAAGGGCGTCCCGCTTGCCTTCATCGGACTGATCATGGCGCTCTCGCTGCTACAGTTCGTCGCCAGCTTCATCGCCACCTCAGTTATCTCCGGCGTGACGACGGTCATCGTCACGCAGTTGCAGCTCGCGCCGCTGCGCCCCGTCCGGCTGCGCCCGGCGCTCGACGTGCTGCGCCGCCGCTGGCGTCCCTTCCTGAACACGAGCATCCGCGTCACGGCGCGCATTTTCGTCGGCTTCTGCCTGTTCGTCGTCCCGGCATTCGTGATGATGGTCAAGTATGCCTTCTACGCGCCCGTGGTGCTGCTCGAAGGACTGGAGAAGAAAGCCGCGCGGCGGCGCTCGAACGAACTCTCGAAGCGCTCGCGCTGGATGGTCGTCGAGTTGATCGTGATCAACTTCCTGCTGCCGGCATTTGTCGGCTGGCTCGTCGGCGGGCTCAAGCTCAAGGCGGGCCATACCGGCGCGCACATCACGACGAAGTCAAGCCCGTACTTCGTCCAGCTCATCAACATCGTCATCATCCCGCTCATCTCGATCACATCTGCGCTGCTCTACCTCAAGCTGCGCCAGCTCGGCGGCGAGACCATGCGCGAGACGTTAGAGCAGTTCGACGCGCCGGACGCGCCGCGCGCGCGCTGGCAGCAGCGTATGCGCGAGCGACTCTCCGGCTACACGCCGCAGTCGCGCTCGCGCCTCGGTCAACCTTCAGACCCTTCCAAACTCTCCTGAGCAGACTTTCGCACTCCCGCTCTAACACTGTATCCTTGAGCCCAGACGCCGCACTCCCTCCGGCGCGTGATGCCTTTAGCGTCCGCCGCCGCCGACCGACACGCTTGATCGCCGACCGATGAACCGCAGAGCCTTCAACCCCAAACCTTTCACCTTCGCGCTGGCGCTGCTCTGCCTCGCCGTCGTCTCGCCGCGCCTCGTGCGCTCGCAGACGACACCGAAAGGCGCGCGCGCGTTGACGGCGAAAGCTGCGCCCGCACAGCCGACGCGCGTGGCGGACGAGGTGCTCGTCAAGTTCGACAAGGGCACGTCGGCTGATGCCTTGCGCGCCGCGCACACGCGCCTCGGCGCACGGGTCGTCGAAGAGTTCGCGCCGCTCGGCTGGCAGCGTCTGAAGCTGCCGAAAGGTTTGAGCGTTGATGAGGCGATCACGCTCTACCGCGCGACGCTCGGCGTCTTAGCCGCGCAGCCCAACTACATCTACCGCATTGACGACACCGTGCCGGACGACACGCGCTACGCGGAGCTTTACGGCATGCAGAAGATCAGCGCGCCCGCGGCGTGGGTTTTGACGAAGGGCAGCGCGTCAATCGTCGTTGCCGTCATAGACACGGGCGTCCGCTACACGCACGAAGATTTGGCTGCGAACGTCTGGACGAACCCCGGCGAGACGGGCACAGACTCGTTAGGGCACGACAAGGCGACGAACGGCGTGGACGACGACGGCAACGGCTTTATAGATGACGTGCACGGCTACGATTTCGATCACAACGATCCCGACCCTTTGGACGACAACGGTCACGGCACGCACTGCGCGGGAACTATCGGCGCGGTCGGCAACAACGCGACGGGCGTCGTCGGCGTTAACTGGCAGGTGAGCCTGCTCGCCGTCAAGACGCACGACTCTGCGGGCAACTCGACGAGCGCGAAAGTCATAGCCGCCTTCAACTACGTCGTGATGCTCAAGTCGCGCGGCGTCAACGTCCGCGTGACGAGCAACAGTTGGGGCGGCGCGCCCGAAGCGGCGGGCTTCGATCAAGCCCTCTTAGACGCCATCAACGCGGCGGGCGCAGCGAACATCCTCAATGTCTTCGCCGCAGGCAACGCTAACACCGACACCGACGCGCAACCCTTCTACCCGGCGAGCTATAACGTCCCCGATCTGATCTCGGTCGCCGCCTCCGATCAAACGGACGCCCGCGCGTCGTTCTCGAACTTCGGCGCGACCTCCGTTGACTTGGCTGCGCCCGGCGTGCAGATTCTGAGCACGTCGAGAAGCGACGCGCCGAACAATTACGTCGCGCTCTCCGGCACTTCGATGGCTGCGCCGCACGTTGCCGGTGCCGCCGCGCTGCTCGCCGCCTACAACCCCTCGCTCACAGCCTCCGCGCTCAAGGCGACGCTGCTCAACACGGTCGATCCGCTCGCGCAGTGGTCTGGGAAGACCTTGACGGGCGGGCGGCTCAACGTCGCGCACGCGCTTCAAAGTCAGACCGCGTGCTCCTACTCGCTCAGCGCGTCGGGCATAAACTTCGGCGCGGCGGGCGGCAACTCCGCCTTCAACGTGAACACGCAATCGAACTGCGACTGGACTGCGCGCAGCAACGATTCGTGGATCAACATCACCGCGATCACGCAGCCGAGCGGCGCGGGCTTCGTCAACTTCAACGTCGCCCCGAACGACGGCGCGCCGCGCACGGGCACGATCAGCGCCGCCGGTCTCACCTTCAACGTTACACAAACGACGGGCTGCACGTTCAACATCACACCGGCATCGCTCCCGCAGTTCCCCGCCGCGGGCGGACAGGGCAGCATTCAAATGACGGCGGGCACGACCTGCTCCTGGACGGCGACGAGCCTCGCCTCTTGGATCACGATCACTTCGGGCGCGAGCGGCACGGGCACAGGCTTCGTTAACTTCACCGTCGCGCCCAACGCCGACGCCGCGCCGCGCACCGGGCAAATCGCCCACACGGACGACTCGTTCTACGCGATCACGCAGGCGGCTGCCCCGCCCTCGCCCGGTCAGATTTTGATCAGTGAGTTCCGCATAGACGGCGCGGCTGGCGCGGCTGACGAGTTCTACGAAATTTACAACGCGACGAACAATCAACTCGTCGTCTCGACGCCCGACAACTCCGCGGGCTGGTCGCTCGCCGCGTTCGTCAACACGAATGGTGCGACCTTCACGCAGATCGTCTGCACGATCCCGAACGGCGCAACCATCTCCGCGCACGGTCACTATCTCTGCGCCAACAACTTCACCGACGCGACGGGCGTCGCGCGCGGCTACAGTCTCGCGGACTACGGCGGGACGAATCGCGCCGCGCCTGACCGCGCGACGACCGGCGCGGGCTTGAGCGCCGATGGCGTAAACATAGTCTTCGAGGGGCTCGGACTCTTCCTCTCGACCACAAACTTCACCACGAACAACTACTGCCTCGACTCTGTCGGCACGTCCATGAACGTGTTCGGCTTCCCGAATGAGGGTCAGCCGATCAACTATCGCGGCGAGTACCACACGACGGCGCAGTACAGTTGGGTTCGCAAAA
>JAVXVR010000030.1:0-8095 GCA_032230165.1 Acidobacteriota bacterium
TTAAGCTCCCCGAGTCTAATCTGAACCTTTTTAGGCTCAGTCTTTGACATATTCCTTCTGGCGGCAAAGCTTTCCCAGCCCAGCGAGAATCGCTCTGGAATCTTGAGCATATAGCTCTCGCCCGGTCTAATCGGTACATCGTCAGGTTGGAGAGGCGTGGTAAAATCTATTAACTCATCTCTACCATATGCCAACTGAAAGCCGATCTTCCGATTACCCTCCGATCTTACTTCAGGCAGAGTCAATATTAAGAATAGATAGTAGATCGGCTTATCCCCTATGTTAGTAACTTCGACCTCTAAATCTCGCGCCCACTTCTCGTTGTTTAAGTTCTTCGTCTTTACTTTTATCGGTACGTGCTTCGGTATCTCATCCTTTAGCTCTCTTTCGGGTGTTGGTTGGACTACGCTCTCTTGCAAGGGCGATTGAGCTGTGCTCGACACGAACCCGACCCCACATACCATGAGAAGTAAAGCCAAGAATATGACTTGGAAAATAGACAGTCGCCGACTTGGGGACGGTGTGGAAGCTTGATGAGGACTCACGGCATTACTCCTTCGCGGCTAATTGAGGCGCAGCCCGCTTGGTGAGGCGGGCGCAGCATAGTCCTGACCAGCCCGCGAGTCAATGACTATCCCTGCGACAAAATGTGCGCCTCTCTGCAACTTTCTTCGCGCGGCGGCGTGTAGCTTTGGCGCGCACGGCAGAGGTTGCCTGCCGCGTGCCCGGCGTGTGGTCGCATGTTATAATTTCGCACTCGCGTCCGAGAGACCTGACCCGTAGTGCGAGGGTGCGCCGCCCGCGCGCGGTGTCGAACAACAAGAAGCATGGCAGAGTTTATTTGTCGTCTGGGGACGCCCGCGGGCGAAGTCGTGACGCGCACGGTCGAAGCCGTGGGCGTGGCGGAGGCGCGCGTGCGCTTGGAAGCCGAGGGCTTTCGCGTCTTCTCCGTCATCCCGCCGAAAAAGGGCGGCGCGGCGGCTCTCACGCGCGGCGGGCGCGCGGGCTTCAACTCGCGCGTCAAGCCGGGCGACTTCCTTCTCTTCAACCAGCAGATGGCGGCGCTCGTCCGCGCTGGGATACCGATCCTACAAGCCGTCTCGATGCTGCGGCGTCGCGCGGCGAGTGCGAAACTTCGCGGCGTGCTCGGCGACGTGGAAGACAAAATCCGCGGCGGCATGGCGCTCTCCGCCGCCTTCGCCGCGCAGGGCTCGATCTTCCCGCGCATCTACACCGCCTCGATCCTCGCGGGCGAGCGTTCGGGCGCGCTCGACGACGTGCTCGACCGCTACAACAAGTACATGCGGCGCGGCGTCGAAGTCCGTCGCAAGATTCGCGGCGCGCTCGCCTACCCGCTCTTTTTGCTCATCGCCTCCTTCGGCATGGTCATCTTCCTGACGACCTACGTCGTGCCGCGCATGGCGCGACTCTTCGAGGGCTTTGGCGGGAATCTCCCGACCGTGACGGCGCTCGTCGTCGGCGTCTCCGGCTGGATGGGGACAAACTTCTACTGGTTCGCCCCCACGGTCGTCGCGAGCGCCATCGCGCTCTACGTCTGGTCGCGCACGCCGCCGGGACGACTGACGGTTGATCGGCTGTTGCTGAAAATCCCCGTCGTCGGAAACCTGATGACGCAACTCGCCGTCGCGCAGGCGACGCGCTCGCTCTCGACGCTGCTCGCGGGCGGCATCACGCTCGTCGAGTCCTGGGAGATCGGCGCGGAAGCGATCACGAACCGTGAGCTGCGGGCGCGTTCGTCCTCCATCCTGCCGATGATCCGCGAGGGCAGATCGTTTACGGAGAGTCTGGAGAGCGCCGACTGGATTCCGTCGCTCGCGCTCGACATGATCGGCGTGGGCGAGCGTTCGGGCTCTTTGCGCGAGATGCTGGACGAGGTGGCGACCTTCTACGACGCCGAGTCGGAGGTGCGTTTGGAGCAGTTGACGACCATTCTCGAACCTGCGATTCTCCTTGTGATGGGCGGCGTGGTGATCACCATCCTACTGGCGATCTATCTGCCCATCATCCAGTCGATCTCGAACGTTTCGGGCATCAAGGGTGGGCACTAGTTTCTGCGTCGTCGCGGGCTACCGCGCGCGCCCTTTCGGGCATCTGAACACACTCGGTCGGGACTTCAGCCGCAAGTCGAAGTTAGAGTTAAGAAGTCAGAGTTAAGAAGTTAGAGCTATGACCGCATCCGTCGAAGACACCATCGCACCCGCGTCGCAGGCAGCGAGCCCGCGCGCCGGACTCTCAGCCGCGCCCGATCAGGGGCTGCCGCCTGAAGTGCGCACCGCGATGGAGTTAGCCGCGCGCTATCGGTTGCCTTACGTCGATCTGCTCCCGCCCGAAGGCGAGTCGCCCATCGACTACACGATCTTGAGCGAAATCCCCGTCGATCTGATGGTGCGCAACCAGTTCGTGCCGTTGCGACGTGAGGGCAAACGCCTGCACATCGCGATGGCAGACCCCTCAGACCTCGAACGACTCGACGAGCTGGCGAGCGCGCTCCACGCGCGCATCGTCCCGCATGTGGCGACCGCCGGGGCGATTGACGTGGTCTTACGCAAAGGCGACGCCACGCAACGCGTCCTGCAAGAGGCGACTTCCGGTTTTCGCATCTCGCTCGTCAAGGAGACAGAGCACGGCGAAGAGGTGCTCGATCTTGATCGGCTGGCGACCGACTCGGATATGTCGCCGATCATCAAGCTCGTCGATACCGTCATTTTCACGGCGATGGAGTCGCGCGCCTCCGACATCCACATCGAGACCCGCGACACCGCCGTGCACGTTAAATATAGAATTGACGGCGCGCTCTACGAGAAGGTCGAGCCGATCTCGCTCGAATATCATCAGACTCTGATCTCGCGCATCAAGGTCATGTCGGAACTCGACATCGCCGAGCGGCGCGTGCCGCAGGACGGTCGCTTCCGCGTGCGCTACAAGGGTCGCAACGTTGACTTCCGCGTCTCGATCATGCCGACCGTGCACGGCGAGGACGCCGTCATACGTATTCTCGACAAGGAGCAGATCAACGATCAGTTCCGCAACCTGACGCTCGACGTGGTGGGCTTCGACGAAGAAGACGTGCGCAGCTTCCGCCACTACATCGCCGAGCCTTACGGCATGGTCTTGGTGACGGGTCCCACGGGATCGGGCAAGACCACGACTCTGTACGCGGCGCTCAACGAGATCAGGAACGAAGAAGACAAGATCATCACCATCGAAGACCCGGTCGAGTATCAGCTCCACGGCATCACGCAGATTCCCGTCAACGAGAAGAAGGGGCTGACCTTCGCGCGTGGGCTTCGCTCGATCCTGCGTCACGATCCAGACAAGATCATGGTCGGCGAAATCCGCGACAACGAGACGGCGCAGATCGCCATCCAGTCCGCGCTCACCGGACACCTGGTCTTTACGACTGTCCACGCCAACAACGTCATTGACGTGATCGGTCGCTTCCTCAACATGGGCGTCGAGCCGTACAACTTCGTCTCAAGTCTCAACTGCGTGCTGGCGCAGCGGCTCGTGCGCGTGCTGTGCGAGGTGTGCAAGCGCGCCTACCGTCCGTCGGACGAGGAGCTGGGCGAGGCGGGCTTGAAGCCTGCGGAGCATCGCGACCGGCTCTTTTACATGAGCGTCGGCTGCGACGCCTGCAACCACACGGGTTATCGCGGGCGCACCGCCATTCACGAGCTGCTCGATCTCTCCGACAACGTCCGCGAGATGATCATCGCGCGCCGCCCCGGCTCGGAGGTGCGCCGCGCGGCGGAGAAAGAGGGCTTGCGTAGTTTACGCGAGTCGGCGCTGCGCAAAGTCTTCAACGGCATCTCGACGCTGCACGAGATCAACCGCGTCACGTTCGTCGAAGAGGTCAAGCTTAACGGCAACAGCGGGAGCACTCAGCCATCAGCCGTCAGCACTCAGTAAGAGTGTCTGTATCGCCGCCGCTGACCGCTGGTCGCGCTTCTGTTCGTTAAGCGAAAAACTTCGGCTTTAAGGAACGACTTCACCTCTCCCGCGTGTAAGTCCACTGTCACGGCTCGACGCCCCCGCGCGCCGCCGACGAATGTTTTGGCTGAATGCTGATTACTGACTGGTGAATGCTTTTTATGAGGTTCGAGATGAAGCAATCAACGCTGGTGCGCCGCTGCGCTTCGCTATTCATGATGCTCTGCCTGCTCGCCGCGCCTTTGGCGGTCTTGGCGAAGAAGGGCGAGAAGAACTACAAGCGCGGGCTCGAACACGAGAAGATGGAGCGCTGGGAGCAGGCGACGCAGGAGTACGCGCTCGCGCTCGCCACCAACCCTTCCGATCTGGAGTACCAGCTCCACTACCGTCGCGCGCTCTTCAACGCCTCGCAGAAGTTCATGGATCAGGGACGCTCGCTCGCCGAGCAGGGCGACTACACGGGCGCGTACAACGCCTTCCGCAAGGCTTACGGCTACGACCCCGTGAACGAGCTGGCGGTCGCCGAGATGGCTCGCATGATGCGCCTCCAGCGCGAGAAGGAGGGCTTGAACGGCACGAAGCCGGGCACGCTCGGCGGCGGGGCGACGACAACGACGACCGTGCCCACCGCGTTCGAGACTTCGACGGGCGCGCTCAAGCCCAACAGCGCGGCGCAGGGCGGGCGCATCGCCGACTCGCAGCAGTCGGCGCAAGGCTCGCCCGTCACGCCGCGCAGCGAGCAGTTGCGCGTCATTAATTATAACGGCGACCTCGAAGACTTCATCCGCAAGATGGCTGAGGAGCTGGGCTTGAACGTCATCGTTGACCGCGACTTCCCCAAACGGCAGGTCAAGGTGAACCTGCGCGACGTGACCGCCGCGCGCGCTCTCGACCACATCTTCGTCGCGCAGAATCTGTTTTTCCAGAAGCTCGACCGCCGCACGATCCTCGTCGCCGATCAGTCGAAGCGCGGTCAGTACCAGCAGTTGGTGCTGCGCACGTTCTATCTGACGAACATCGATCCGCAGGACGCGCGCAACTTGATCCAGTCGGCGCTGCCGCCCAACGCCGGTCGCCAGCCGCTCGTGACGCCCAACAAGGCGACCAACTCGATCACCGTGCGCGACACGCCGGAAAACATCCGTCTCATCGAAGACCTCCTGCGCGCCATCGATAAGGATCGCGCCGAAGTCGTCATCGACGTGAACATCTACGAGGTCTCGCGCACGAACCTCTTGCAGCTCGGCAACCAGTTGGGCGATGCGTCATCTCTGGGTAACATCGGCGGGCTGCTCAGTAGCACCTTCCCATTCGGCGAGGGTCAGTCGCGCATCACGGGTTCGACCGGCACAGGGACGGGCACGGGCACGGGCAAGACCGGCGACACGACCAAGGACGTGACGACCACCGCCGCGACCGCGCTTATCGCGCACGCCATCGGCGGCGCGTTCGTCCTGCCCGCCACCTCGTTCAGCGCCTTCCAGTCGAAGGATCACACGCGACTCCTCGCGCACACGCAGGTGCACGCCTTCGATGGCGAGCAGTCCGTCACGCGCATCGGGCAGAAGGTGCCGGTGCAGACCGCGCAGGTCACGCCCTTCGGTACCGGCACGGGCACGACCGGCGCGGGCACGACCGCAGGCGCGAACAGCATCTTCGGCAGCGGCGGCTACCCCGTCATCCAGTATCAGGACACAGGACTGAATTTGAAGTTCACGCCGCAGGTCTTCCCGAATCAGGACGTGGAAGTGAAGATGGAGATCGAGTCGAACGACGTGATCGGCGGCGCGACCGCGCTCACGCCGACCTTTAGCCAGCGCACGATGAGCGGCAAGGCGCGCATCCCGAACGGGCGCACCGTCATGATCGCCTCGGTCGCGCAGGACAAATACTCGCGCGGCATGCGCGGCATCCCGCTGCTCGGCTTGATTCCCATACTCGGTCGTCTCTTCGCCACGCCGACCAACAACGACTCGAACGCCGACATCGTCATCACCGTCACGCCGCGCGTTCTCTCCGCGCCTATCGTCACGCCCGAAGACATCGAGGTGCGCGGCAGCGGCACTCTCCAAGCGCCGATCTCCGACTCGCTCGAAGCGATGGTGCGCGCCGCCGAGCGCGAGGACAATCTCGCCGCCGCGCGCCAACTGCCGACGAACACCGCCGTGCAAGTGCCCACGGCTGCCGCGATTGATACGGCGACGAAGACGACCGACTCAACTTCGACGCAGACCGCGCAAGTCGCCGTGGCGCAGTCGGCGCAGACAACACAGACTGCTGTGCCGGCTCAGCCGAACGCAGAGGCAAACGCCCCGGCTTACGCGCCCGCGCCGAAGATTCTCGCGGGCGTCGGCAACTCTTTCGCGCCGGGCTCATCGCAGCCCGCCGCAACGGACGCGAGCGTGAAGTTGGTTTCGAGCGCGAACATGGTGCCCGTCGTCAGCGTCGAGGACTTGCCGCCACCGGCGCGGACAGCCGCGACCGCCAAGACCGCGCCGCCTGTCGCATCGGCGGCGAGCGCGGATGGCGCGGCGCTCTTCATCATGTCGGGTCAGAAGGAGATGCGCGTCGGCGAACGGCAGCGTCTGATGATCTTCGTCAAGACCGATACGCCGCTCGCGCTTGCCGCCGCGACGCTCAAGTTCGATCCGCGCCTCTTCGCCGTGCGCTCGGTCGTGAAGGGGAGTCTCTTCACCGACGCGGCGAACGCGCAGCCCTCGATCACGCAGTCGGTTGATGCGCGCGGATCGCTCCTTGCGCTCGTCGCGCCGCAGGCGGGCGCGCCCATGTCGGGCGCGGGCGTGCTGCTCTTCGTCGAGATCGAAGCTTTGGCAGCGGGCGAGGGCGAGATCGGCTTCGATGCGGCGGGCGTCCACTTGATGTCGGCTGATGGTCGCCGCATCGCAGCGCAAACGTCGCCGGTTCGTTTGACGGTGAAGCAGCAGTAAGGGGTCGCTAGCAGTTTTGATGTCACGCGCGCGCAATCAAGGGTGGACGCTTATCGAGTTGGTCATCACGATGACGGTGATGGCGGTGCTTGCGATGGGCGTCATCCCTCTGGTGAAGACGGCGGTGCGCCGGCAGCATGAGCAGCAACTGCGCGAGGAATTGCGCGAGATGCGCGAGGCAATCAAGGAGTTTCGCCGCGACACGATGGGGATGCAGTGCACGGCGGGACTCGGCGGCGGTGGAGAGGGTGGTGGTCAGGGACAGGGCGGGCAAGGTGGACAAGGCGGACAAGGCGGACAAGGCGGACAAGCGGGGCAGGGTTTGGTCGATCCGCGCAGCAAGGTCGTCATCGGCGACTGCACGATCTTCACGGTGGATAATCCCGACCACTACCCGCCGGACTTGGACACACTGGTCAGCGGCGTCAACGTCGTGCCGCGCAACGCCTCGCAGGCGCAGATCACGGGGAGCGTCACGGGCAACATGCTCGACCGACAGTCGGGTGGCGCGCTTGCGTCGAAGAAGAAAATCTACCTGCGTGAGATTCCGGTCGATCCGATGACGGGCAAGAAGGACTGGGTGATGTGTTCGAGCTGGGAGCCGCAGGACGCCGAAACTTGCGGCGGCAAGGAGAACGTCTTCGACGTGCGCTCGCGCTCGCGTGCCGAGTCGCTCAACGGGAAAGATAAGTACAGTGACTGGTAAGAAAACGATGAACGATGACCGCGGAACGATAAAGTCGGAAATGAAACCCCGGAGGCGGAGCTTTCCGTTCATCGTTCATCGTTCATCGTTCATCGTTTCGCGGTCGCGTGGCTTCACGCTCCTGGAGTTGATGATCGTCATCTCGATCATCATCATCCTCGCGGTCATCGTGATGCCGCAGTACCAGCGCACGGTGATTACGGCGCGCGAGTCCGTCTTGAGAGACGATCTCTTCCAGATGCGGAAGATGCTCGACCAGTACGCCGCCGACAAGGGGCAACTGCCGCAGTCGCTCGACGATCTCGTCTCGGCGGGCTACCTGCGCGAGATGCCTATTGATCCCATCACGGACAAGGCTGATTGGAACACCACGACGGGAAGCGATCCGAACTCGACCGAAGGGGGGCAGGGCGTCACGGACGTGCACAGCTCCGCCTCCGATCTCTCGTCAGACGGCACGCCGTATAATCAATGGTGACAGGTGACGTGT
>JAVXVR010000391.1:0-2958 GCA_032230165.1 Acidobacteriota bacterium
AGTTTCGTGAGCGCGTAGGTGCGGCTCGTGACGGCGAGGGCTTTGATCGCGGCGAACTCATCCTCGGTGCTCGCTTCGGCGGCGAGGACGCCGAAGAGGTAATCGCCGAGCGTCATCGAGACGGTCTCCCCATCGCGCGCGAGGCGGACACGCACCGTCGTCGCGTCGCCCGTCGCATCTTCAACGCGCGCGTCTCGTCGCGGCTCTGTCCCGAAGACGTTTGCGCGCGCGCCGTCTTGCGTCTCGGTCGGCGCAATGTCTGACGTTGCGCCCCGCGCTTCATCCGTAGTTGCGGCGGGAGATTCGACGGGCGCGATGCTGTGATCGAGAGTTTGCGTCGTCGCGTCTGCATCGGCGAGTCGCGCGTACTCTTCAAAGATGGGGCGCGCGACTTCGGCGCATTCCTTGCCCTGCGCGCGCTTGAGGAAGACGAGGACGGCGAGCTTGACCTCTGCGGGCGCGGGTTGATCGTTTTGAGTTTGATCAGGAGGGGAAGTGAGCACATCCGTCTCGCGCATCGTGGCGGGCGCGGGCGTTTGGCGCGGCGCATGTAAGTCGGAGGCGAAGCCGACGAACCAGCCGTGCGTGCGGAAGCCGCCGATCTCTGTCGCCGTGCCGGTCTTGCCAAAAATTCGGAGCGGCAGAGCGTCGAGGCGCGCGCGCTCCGCCGTGCCGTAGCTGACCGCGCCGCGCATCCCTGCGACGAGCATCGCGCGCTCTGCGTCCGTGACGTTGAGCCGTGCTCGTTCGTGTGCGTTGAAACCATCGGGCGCGGCGCGTTGCGGCTCGAAGAGGCGACCTCCGTTCACGAGCGCGGCGTAAGCCGAGATCATTTGCAGAGGCGTCACGAGCACGCCGCCGCCTTCGCCAAGCGCCGTCTCCGTGCGCCACGCGCCGCGCGGGAGTCGCGGCGTGAGTTCTTCACCAATAGGCGTCGCGCCGCTTGATGCCTTGTGTGCGAAGCGCGCCGACGTGCGGGTGAACCCGTTCGTGAGCGGAGGATCGCTCGACGCGCGCGCCGCATCGCTCATGGCGCGAGTTGATCCGAAGCCGAAGGAGGCGAGCGTCGCGTTGAAGTCGGCGGGGTCGAGGCGTTCGCCGAGGTGCGCGAAGAAGTAGTTGCAGGAATGCGCGAGCGCGTGCGCAGGATCGAAGAGAGTTTTATAGACGGGGTGCGAGCAGGTGAACTCGGTCGCGCCGCGCCGGTAGTGTTTGCGGCAGAGCACGCGCGTGTCCGCGTCAACGATCTTTTCACGCAGTGCCGCGAGCAGCGTGAAAGGCTTGACGGCTGAGCCGGGCGGGAACGCTGCGGACGAGGCGAGGTCTTCGTTGACGACGGCGCGCAGTCTGCCGGTTTGCGCGTCCATCACAACGATGGTGCCCTCGCGCCCGTCGAGCGCGAGCGTGGCGGCGCGCTGCAACGCCGCGTCCGCTTCTTCGACATTCACTTTGCGCGGCGCGGGCGCGTCGGCGCGCGGACTGACGACGGCGGGAGAAGACCAAGTGAAGAGGAGTGTGACGCAGACGCACAGGCAAGCGGCGACGGGCAAGGATGCTGGATGAACGATGAAGGATGAAAGAGAGCGATCCGAGATTGAATGTCGCGCTTTCATCTTTCCACCTTCCTTAAGTCCGCCCTGCTTGACTAACTCACCACGCTCGCAGTCTCTTCAACGCGCGGGGCGGGCGCGGGCTGGCGCGCGGGAACCGTATCGTTCGCGCCGTCGGCGCGGTCGCGCGCGAGCGCGGTCATTGTCGCGACGAATCCGTAGAGCGTGAGCGCAAAGGCAGCGAGGAGTCGTATGCCGAGCAGGGAGAGTTCGACCGAGCCTGCGCTCGCGGGCGTGCGCTTGATGATCAAAAAGTATGGCATGAGCGCGAAGACGACCATGCCGACCGCGTAGGTGAAGACCGCGCGCGCGGAGAGTGCGCGGGCGATGATGCGATGAAGATTCAAGAGGACGGCTTTCAGCCCGTCGCGCGCGGCGACGAGCCACAGGTGTATGGCGACGAGCGGGAGCACGAAGCCGAGTAGAAAGAGGCGGAGCGCCGAGTAGAAGACGTAAGCCCAGCGCACGGGCGGCTTCGGCTTATTGGTCGCGTCCGCGCTGCTACCCTCGTCCGCTGTCTCGCCAGTCGCAGCATACTGCTCGCTCGCCTCCTCGCGCGGGTCGTGCTTGACGCGACTCTCCAGCTTGTTCATCCCCCAGACCGTGCCGACGACGAGCGCGAGCATGGGGATGCTGACCAGCAGCACCTTCAGAAAATTCCTGAGCGCACGGCGAAGCAAGCCGAACGCTCGCGACTCGCCGACCGCGTAGGACGACGCCGCCGACGCGACGAGAAGGAAAAGCACCGGCGCGGCGACGGCACACACGGCGGTCAGCCCGATCTGGAAGACGCTCGCCTCGCGCGTCGTGACGAAGAGGACGACACAGGCGATGAGCGCGGCATAGAGAATCGCCAGCGCGACGAGCGCGCCGAAGTTACGCAGCAAGCCCCGCGCGGCGTTGAAGAGTGCGGAGAGCACGTTCTTGGTCATCGGTTCACCTTCAGTACGAATGTTAGACGGTGCGTTCGCGGCGGAGCGATCATTCACATCTCACGTTCCGTTCTTCGCTTACTAATCGGGATTCACCTTTAGGGCTTACTCTATACCGCAGTAAGTCGAATGTGACGTGATCCCAATCTTTGTTCATTACAAACTCACTGCTGTACTCAACAGAGTAATAATTGAGCAAGCCATCCTTGTCCCAAAATATAAGCTTAGGGCTCTTTGCCAAGCTGATAAATTCAATCGAGTGGTTGTCCAAACGAATGTGCCAAGACCTAAAACTCGTGGCTAAACCTGTACGTCTTAAGTTAACTGATCTGAGTGCCAGCGCTCTCTTCTCTTTGTGTATTAACTCGAAGGCTGCTAGATGCTCAATATCCATGTATTCGAGCCATTTTTCGAGG
>JAVXVR010000051.1:0-3904 GCA_032230165.1 Acidobacteriota bacterium
CTTCGAGACGGGCGTGACCGTTACTGAAGTCGGTACGGTGATCAAAGTCGGCGACGGTATCGCAGAGGTGCATGGTCTCGAAAAGGTGATGGCGGGCGAACTGCTTGAGTTTCCGCACGACGTGCGCGGGCTCGCTTTGAATCTCGAAGAGGACAAAGTTGGCGTAGTGCTCTTCGGCGAGTTTCATAAGATCATGGAGGGCGATGTGGTGCGCCGCACCGGGCGCATCATGGAAATTCCGGTCGGCGATGCTTTGATCGGTCGCGTTGTCAACGCGCTCGGTCAGCCGCTCGACGAGCGCGGTCCAATCATCACCGAAGACTTCAACCCTATCGAACGAATCGCGCCGGGCGTCGTTGATCGTCAGCCTGTGAAGGAGCCTCTCCAGACGGGCTTGAAGGCGATTGACGCGATGGTGCCTATTGGTCGCGGGCAGCGCGAGCTGATCATCGGCGACCGCCAGACAGGCAAGACCGCCGTCGCGCTCGACACGATCCTGAACCAGAAGGGCAAGGACGTGATCTGCATCTACGTCGCCGTCGGGCAGAAGGCTTCGACGGTCGCGCAGGTCATCAAGACTTTGCAGAACTACGACGCGATGGACTACTCCATCGTCGTCAACGCTTCCGCCTCCGACCCTGCGGCGATGCAGTACCTCGCGCCTTACGCGGGCGCGGCTATCGGCGAATACTTCCGCGACACCGGACGCCACGTGCTCACGATCTATGACGATCTCTCGAAGCACGCCGCGGCGTATCGCGAAATCTCTTTGCTGCTGCGCCGACCGCCCGGACGCGAGGCTTTCCCCGGCGACGTTTTCTATCTGCACTCGCGCCTGCTCGAACGTGCTTCGAAACTTTCCGACGCGAAGGGCGGTGGCTCGCTCACGTCGCTTCCGATCATCGAGACGCAGGCGGGCGACATCTCGGCTTACATCCCGACGAACGTCATCTCGATCACGGACGGGCAGATCTTCCTCGAAGCCGATCTCTTCAACGCCGGGATTCGCCCCGCCATCAACGTTGGCAACTCGGTCTCGCGCGTCGGCGGCTCCGCCCAGATCAAGGCGATGAAGTCGGTCGCCGGAACGCTGCGCCTCGATCTCGCGCAGTATCGTGAGCTGGCAGCCTTCGCGCAGTTCGGCTCCGATCTCGACAAGGCGACGCAGGCGCAACTCGCACGCGGTCAACGTCTCACAGAGATTCTGAAGCAGCCGCAGTACGCGCCGGTGGACGTGGAGAAGCAGGTGCTCATCATCTGGGCTGCGACGAACGGCTACACCGACGATGTCCCCGTCGATCAACTGCGCCGCTTCGAGACAGACCTCCTCCGCTTCGTCGAGAACTCGCACCCCGGCTTGCTCCACGCCATCGCCGAGAAGAAGAATTTGTCTGACGAGATCAAAAACGATCTCAAGCAGGCGCTCACGGACTTCAAAGATCAGTGGGGCGAGACCACGGTCGTCTCCGCGCGACCCGCGGCGTCCGCCGCGACGACGACAGCCGCAGTATAAAAAGCACTCGGCACTCAGCATTCAGCCGGAAACTGATTTGCTGATCGCTGAATGCTGAATGCTGAATACTAATAGTCATGGCAAACCTTCTCGACCTGCGCCGGCGCATCAAGTCGGTCAAGAACACGCAGCAGATCACGAAAGCGATGAAGATGCTTTCGGCGGTCAACCTGCGCCGCGCGCAGGAGCGCGTCACGAACGCGCGCCCCTTCGCCGCGAAGATGACGGAGGTCATGACCGGACTCGCCGACTACACGGACGAGGACTATCATCACCCACTGCTCGACGCGCGCGGAGACTCGCGCTACCTGCTCGTCCTCATCACCGCCGACAAGGGGCTCGCCGGAGCTTTCAACGCCAACCTGATCAAAGCCGCGCAGGCATTTCTCAAAGAGAATGCAGAGAAGACGGTCGAGCTTATCGCCGTCGGTCGTAAAGGCAGAGACTTCTTCCGTCGCCGCCCCGTCGAGATCGTGCATGAATACATCGGCTTGACGGGCAAGGGTCGTGTCTCTTACGCCGAGGCGGTCGAGGTCGCCGACGAGATCATGCGCCGCTTCCGCGAAGACGAATCAATCGACAAAGTCTTCATCATCTACAACGAGTTCAAGTCGGCGTTGCAACAGCGCGTCACGGTCGAGCAAATCCTGCCCGTCGCACGCGGCGAGGCGGAAGCCAACCAGCAGCGTGTGGAGCAAGCCCCGCCAGCCGAAACGTCGGTCGAGTACATCTACGAGCAGCCACCCGCAGAGATTTTCGGGCGACTCCTGCCGCGCCTCATCGAGACGCGCGTCTTCCGCGCGCTCCTCGAATCCATCGCCTCCGAGCAGGGGGCGCGCATGACCGCGATGGACGCCGCCTCGAAGAACGCCGGCGAACTTATCGACACGCTCACGCTCAACATGAACCGTATCCGGCAGGCGGCGATCACGAAGGAGATCATCGAAGTCGTTTCGGGCTCGGCAGCGGCGCAGTCTTAAAATAAGAGACGCACGCGGGCGACGAGCGTGCGCGCGAAATTTTGAGAGTGAAGGGAAGCAGCGACGGCGCGGCTTCCCTTTTGTTTTTGTTTGGGCTTCAATTGACGGCGCAATGGCTACCAGAAGCGAGACGGACGACCGGGCAGCCCCGCGTCTGACGGTTGACGCGGACGACAACAAGCGTCGAGGGCGCGCGTGGCGTTACGCGCCGCTCGCCGCGTGGACGGCTGTCATCTTCTTCGCCTCGACCGGCGCGGGCGCAGCGGCAAACACCTCGCTCATCGTCGAGCCGCTCACACGTTGGCTCTTCCCGCACATCAGCGACGAGCGCGTGCAGTTCGTCCACTTCGTCGTCCGCAAGCTCGCGCACTTCACAGGCTACGCGACTCTCGCCCTACTTGCCGCGCGCGCGTTCATCCCCTCGTCGAAAAAGTTTCTTCAAAGCCACTGGCTCGCAGCCGCACTCGTCTACGTTGTCTGTATCTCGCTCGCCGACGAGTTCAACCAATCCTTCAACCCCGCGCGCACCGGCACGATCAAAGACAGTGCGCTCGACACCTTCAGCGGCTTGACCGCGCTCGCCTTCCTCGCGTACCTACGCGTGCGCCGCAGACGACGACGCGCGCGCGCAAGTTCACGTGAGAGTTTCATCTGAAGCGTGAGGCGTGAAGCGATGACGACACCTGAAGCAACACAGGCAACGACGGTTGATGAGATCGAGGGCGACGGCTCGACAAAGTTGATCCGCGGCGTGGGCGTGGCGGGCGCGACCGCGCTGAACATGATCGACATGATCGGCGTCGGACCGTTCATCACGATCCCACTCATCATCGCGGCGATGTCGGGACCGCAGGCGATGCTCGGCTGGATCGTCGGCGCAATCCTCGTCCTCTGCGACGGGCTGGTCTGGGCGGAACTCGGCGCGGCGATTCCGGGGACGGGCGGGGCGTACCGCTACCTCTCCGAGATTTACGGACGCGACAAACTCGGTCGCCTGATGTCGTTTCTTTTCATCTGGCAGTTGACGTTTAGCGCGCCGCTCTCCATCGCTTCCGGGTGCATCGGTTTCGCGCAGTACGCCACCTACATCTTCCCCGCGCTCGGCGCGGGGCGGAAGGTAACGGTGCCGGTCTTAGGTATAGTTGAGATCAACGCTGTCCCGGTCGCGCTCGTCGGCATCGCCACGGTCGCGATAGCCGTCCTGCTGCTCTACCGGCGGATCACGATCATCGAACGACTTTCGAAGTTCCTCTGGGTCGGCGTGATGCTCACGATCCTCTGGATCGTCTTCGCCGGGCTTACACACTTCAACCCGTCAATCGCCTTCGACTTTCCCGCGGGCGCGTTCACGCTGCGCAAAGAGTTTTTCATCGGCTTGGGCTCGGCGCTGCTCATCTCCGTCTACGACTAC
>JAVXVR010000564.1:0-2973 GCA_032230165.1 Acidobacteriota bacterium
TCGTAGCGCGCGAGCGTCCCTTCGGCGCGACCAATGCGCTCGCGCGCCTCTGCGACGCGCTCGCCGATCAGTCGCTCGACTTTGAGCAGGCGGTTCGAGCTTTCGACGTACTCTTCGACTTTCAGCAGGCGATTGAAGGAGTCCATGCGCTGGCGCGCGGGACGGAGGAAATCCGCCGTGAGCGTGCCTTGCGGGACACCGATGGCGGATTTGAAGAGCGACTGCACGTCCGTGCCCGGCTCGACGCCGAGGAGTTGCCTGAGAAGCGGCAGCACGTTCGTCTTCTGCTCGGCGATCTTTGCGTTCAGTCCCGGATCGTAGATGTAGTAGCCGCTCGCGGTGTCGCGATAGACGGTGTAGCTGCGCCCGTCCGCGTCGGATTCGAAGGTGACGCGCACCGAACCCTTCTTAGCGCCGCGACGCAGGAAGTCGTCCTTCGAGTAGTCGAGCGTGTCGAAGAGCGTCCACGCGATGGCTTCGAGGATGGTCGTTTTCCCAGCGCCGTTCGGTCCGACGATGGCGGTCGTCCCCGGCTCGAACGAGAACTGCGCGCGCTCATAAGACTTGATGTTGTCGAGTTCGACTCGCGAGACGTGCATGGCTTTATCCGTCGGCGTTTGCGTCGCCCGCCACGCGATTTTCGCGCGTGAAGATTAGGCGTGCGTGTGAACGGTAAGCCTAGCACGGCGCGCGATTCTTTGTCCCACGCGGCAGGGCAAGGATGAGCGCGAGCGGGCAGAGTAGCAAGAGCCACATCGCTGCGGCGAGACCGAACCTCTGTGCGAAGAGACCGAGCGCGAGCGGGGCGACTGATCCGACGAAGCCCGTGACGTTCGCGAGCGCGAGCGCCGCGCCGCTGCGACCCGGGAGCGCGGCGTAGAGTTGCGCTTTGATGATGGGATACCAGCCGGTGCCGCACGCGCCGACCGCGCCGAACAGCGCCATCTTCAACACCTCGCCCGGCGCGACGAGGAACGCAGGCAGCAGAAGCAGCATCGCCGACGCGCTCCAGCGTAAATAGTCGAGACCGCGCACGCGCTCCAAGAGCGGGATGAGCAGAAAATCGCCCGCGAGGACGGCGATTGATCCGACGGCGACGGCGAGCGAGGCGCGCGCTTCACCCGCGCCGACCACGTCCACGAAGTAGAGCGCGAGGTAGCCGTGAAAAGCGTCGAACATCACAGACGCGACTTCGAGCAGCACGAGCCAACGCCAGACCTCGCCGCGCCGCAGCGCGCGAAGCGCCGCACGCGCGCCCTCGACGAAGCTCAACTGCGCGCCGCCTTCTTCAACGTCGTCGCGTTCGTCTTGTCGAAACTCCTGCGCGGGTTGTGCTTGATCGTCGAAACTCGCGCGCGCGTCGAATCGTAGTCGTCGCGCGCGCAGCCAGACGATGAGCGCGACGAGCGTCATCGCGCCGAAGCACGCGCGCCAGCCCGCGCCTGCCGCCGCCGCCGCGCCCACGGCGAGCGCGCCTGCCACGACACCGAGCGATCCGGAGAAGACCCAGCGCGCCATGTTCTGCTCGCGCCGAGCCGGAGCGTCGTCCATCAGAGTCGCCTGCGACAGACCGACGAACGCGCCCGACGCCGGGTTGAAGACGAGGAACGCCAGAAGCAGCGACCAGAAGCCCCGGCTCGACGCGACGAGCGCGAGGGCGAGGGCGAAGCACGCGCCGCCGGAAAGTATGAGCACGCGGCGGCGTCGCGTGTCGCCGAGCAGATTGACGGCGGGCTCGACCGCGTTGCCGAAGAGCATCGGCAGGGTGAGCAGCAGCCCGACTTGCGTGTAGCTGAGTCCGAGGTCGGCGCGCACCATCGCCCAGGAAGCCTGCCGCGCGCCGTCCACCAGCTCATCGAGAAACTCTACGGCGAGCAGCACGAACACGGACGACGCCAACACGCGTGCCAACCGACGCGACACGAGCGCGAGCGGGCGCAGCGCGACAAGCATGAGCGTGCGCGGCGCGCGCTCCGCCTTGCCCTGCGACGACGGGGCAGAGTCCGGCAATTCAGTTTTCGACATTTGATGATTCCTCTCTTCCCGGAAAAAGTTGACGTTTGAGTTTGTAAGGCGCACGTCAACCGGGCGGGGCGGAGGAATCACCGAGCGCGCGAGGGCGTAACGATACTTGCGTGGCAAGCTCGCCGCGCGCGTCCGTTCAGCCCTGCTTGTGGCGGGTTACCAGGGAGGGAATGTGTGTTCGTTGTTCATCTGACGCAAGCTCGATGTTGATTGATGTCAAAGCTCCGCGCGATTGTATTCACTCAGCCGAAGCGTCGCAAGAAATAAAACTGCCTTGCGCGGATCGGCTTCACAGGTCTGCGAGTCGGAGCGACGTATCGGCGTATTGCCAAGCGCGTAAGTATTCGCGGTTGACTGCCCGCGCCTCGCGGCGTTTGCCCTGCGCCTTCAAACTCTCGCGCAAGCCGAAGAGCGAGCGACCGTTGTGCGGGTTGCGTTTGAGATCGTCGCGAAACGCCTGCTCCGCTTCAACAGCTTTGCCCGCTCGCATGAGCACGCCGCCGAGCGATTCGCGCGCGGGCAGAAACCACGGCGGCGGCTCGTCGTAGTTGAGCGCGTCCTGAGCTTCGGCGGCGAGTCGAAGGGAAGCGGCGGCGGCGTTGAGATCGCCGCGCGCGTCCGCCATGCGCGCATCGAGCGTGGCGGTGGCGACGCGGAACACGTCGGCGGCGGTGTTGAGCGAGCCGTAAGGCGTGTCGGCGGGGAGCGAGTTGACGGACGCTGTGAAGAGTTGTCGCTCGCGCGCGGCGTCGTCGAGTTTGCCGGTTGAAGCGTAAGCCATCGCGCGTGCGAAGCGCCAGACGGCGGTCGTCAAAGGCATCGAAGCGTCAGGCTGCGGCAACTTCATCACGTCGTCCCAGCGACGAAAGCGCACGAGGATGAGCGGCGCGGTCGGCATGAAGCCTTCGAGCATCGGCATCTCTTTGAGCGCGGGCGCGACGTTCGATT
>JAVXVR010000569.1:0-5045 GCA_032230165.1 Acidobacteriota bacterium
CTATCATCGCGGGCGGATGTGGAAAAAGTTTTTGGCGAAGGTATGGCGCGCGTCGCCCGCGCGGGCGCGCCGTCTTGGCGTGTGGCTGGCGGAGCCGCGGTTCACTGTGACGGCGGGGGCGGTCGTCACGGACGGGCGTGGGCGCGTGCTCTTGCTCAAGCATGTCTTTCGTGCCGGGAGCGGGTGGGGGATTCCGGGCGGCTTCATCGAGCGTGGCGAGCAGCCGGAAGAGGCGATCCGGCGCGAGCTGCGCGAGGAGGCTGGTGTGGAACTCGCGGCGGCGCGGCTCGTCGCGGCGCGCACGCTCAAGCGACAGCAACAGATCGAGCTACTGTACCTCGTGCGCGTTGCACCCGACGGCGACGCCCGCGCGGCGAGCGCGGAGGTGAGCCGCGCCGAGTGGTTTGAGCCGGAAGCGCTCCCCGCCGCGCTCGCGCGAGATCAACGCCGCCTCATCCGTCGCGCGCTCGAAAGTGGCGCGCGCGGGGCGGAGTAGTGGTATGCTGGCGAAAACAGAGGTCAGAGGTCAGAGGTTAGAGGTCAGTGAAGAACTGATTTTACTAACCTCTGACCTCTAACCTCTGACCTCTATCGTAGGAGACTTGACTCATGGTGCAACTCATTCCGTCGCAGGACGAAGTCATGGAGATATTGGGACGCACGGGCGCGTTCCGCGAGGGTCACTTCGTTTATCCTTCGGGCAAGCACACGCCGCATTATTTCCAGATGCCGCTCGCCTTCCGCTACTACGACACGGCGCGCGTCCTCGCCGTCGCGCTCTCGCGTCTGCTGCGCATCGAGAAAGAGATTTCGAGCACGCTCCCGAAGATCGCGATCATCTCGCCTGGTCCGGGCGGCATCCCCGTCGCCTTCGGCGTGCGCGAGGCTCTCAGCGCGGAGCAGATTTACTGGGCGGAGCGAGAGGAAGGGAAGAGGATGTTCCGGCAGTACGTCAACTCGGGCGAGATCAACCCGTGCATCATCGTGGACGACATTATCCGCAGCGGCGACGCGATTCAAGAGACGATGGCGCTCGTCGAAGAGTTGGGCGCGAAAGTCATCGGCTGCGGCGCTATCGTCCGCTTCAAAGACGCGCCGGACAAGATCGGCGAAGACATCCCCATCAAGTCGCTCGTCGAGTTCGATTCCAAGTTTTACGATTCGGGAGAGAACTGCGCCGAGTGCAAGCAGAACGCGACGGTCGAGCACGTCCGGTTCTAAAAGCCGTGACAAGTAAACCGTGACAGGTGACAAGCAAATCAGATTTTTGCTTGTCACCTGTCACTATTTACCTGTCACGGCTTTTATATCTCGTGCCTATTCATCATCGCCTTGTCCATCGTCACCTCATCGACGTATTCGAGGTCTGAGCCGACGGGCATCCCCATGGCGATGCGCGTGACGCGCACGCCCAGAGGTTTCAAGAGGCGGCTGATGTAGCTGGCGGTGGCTTCGCCTTCGGTGTTGGGGTTCGTGGCGAGAATGACTTCGCGCACCTCGACGCCGTCGTTGTTTTCGGGACGCAGGCGCGGCAGCAGGTTCGCGAGGCGCAAGTCTTCCGGGCTCACGCCGCGCAGAGGCGAGAGCGAGCCGTGCAGCACGTGGTAGAGCCCCTTGTAGCTGCGCGTCTTCTCGACCGAGACGAGGTTGTGCGGCTCCTCTATGACGCAGATCATCGAGCGGTCGCGCGTCGTCGAAGAGCAAAAGCGGCACGGGTCAACGTCCGTCAGGTTGTTGCAGACGGTGCAGAAGATGATCTTGCGCTTGACCTCCTGCATCGCCGCCGCGAAACGCTCCACGTCCGCTTCGGACATCTTCATGACGTGAAAGGCAAGACGCTGCGCACTCTTCTGCCCCACGCCCGGCAGGCGCTTGAACTCGTCAATCAGTTTGGTGACCGGCTCTGCGTATTCCAACATAAAGTTCCAAGTTCCAAGTTCCAAGTTTCAAGCCGGGAGATAACTTCCCAACTTGGAACTTGGAACTTGCAACTATAGCAGCCCGGGCGGCAGCATCCCGCCGAGCTTCGACTTCATCGCCTCGTCCACCTTGCGTCCGGCTTCGTTGACGGCGGCGACGATCAGGTCTTGCAGCATCTCGGCGTCGCCTTCCTTGATCGCCTCGGGGTCGATCTGGATCGCGACGAGTTCTTTCGTCCCCTGCATCTTGACTGTCACGACACCGCCCCCGGCGGTCGCCTCGACGACCATCTCCTCCATCTCCTTCTGCATCTTCTCCTGCATGGCTTGCGCCTGCTTCATCATCTGCTGCATGTTCATCCCGCCGGGAAACTTCATCGCGCTCACCTCACTCGTCTCAACTTGGAAATTTTCGGGAGTTCTCGCTCTCACGCCATCCTAACTTCTCGCGTGCGGGAAATGCAACGCGCCCCGCCGCCAACCAGTGCCGTGCCCGCTCGCGTTTCACACGCGCCGCGCCGACGTGCTATAAGCCAGAGTCGAAGCTATGAAGCGTTACGTCATTAAACGCGAGGGCGCGGCACTCGCGCCCGAACGGCTCGCGCGCTACCGCGAGGAGCTGAACGAGGAGCAGCTCAGTGTGGCGACCGCGCCCACAGGCGCGGCGCTCGTTATCGCGGGCGCGGGGTCGGGTAAGACGCGTGCCATCACCTACCGCGTCGCCTATCTCATCGAGCACGGCGTCGCACCCTCGCGCATCATGCTCGCGACGTTCACGAACCGCGCCGCGCGCGAGATGCTCAGAAGAGTCGAACAACTCACGGGCGGCGAAGTGCGCCGCGTCTGGGGCGGGACGTTTCACCGCATCGCCAACCTAGTCTTGCGTCGCCACGCCGCCGCGCTCGGCTACAGCGAGAACTACACGATCTTGGACGCAGAGGACGCGCGCGATCTGATCAACGTCTGCGTGGACGACGCCGGCGTTGACACGCGCGCGCGCCGCTTCCCCAAAGCCGAGGTCTTGCAGGACATCATCAGCTTCGCGAACAATACGGATCGCCCTATCCCGGACGTGATCGCCCAGCGCTACCCGCACTTCGAGCCGCTATCGTCACAGATCGCGCGCGTCGATACGGTCTTCTCGGAGCGCAAGCGCGCACGCAACTGCATGGACTATGACGATCTTCTGCTCAACTGGAAGCGACTACTTTTAGAGAAGCCGGAGATCGCGTCGCTCTACAGTGAGCAGTTCGAGCACATCCTCGTGGATGAGTATCAGGACACGAACAAGCTGCAAGCAGAGATCGTCGATCTCCTTGCGGTCAAACACAGGGGCGTGATGGTCGTCGGCGACGACGCGCAAAGTATCTTCGCGTGGCGCGGCGCGGAGTGGACGAACATCTACGAGTTTCCGACGCGCTACCCGGAAGCGCGGCAGTACCGTCTGGAGCAGAACTACCGCTCGACGCCGGAAATCCTCGCGCTTGCCAACACAGCCATCGCCTCGAACCGCAGACAGTTCCAGAAGACCCTGCGCGCCGTCCGCCCCTCGCTCGGACTCTTGCCTGCGCTCATCCCCTGCCGCGACGCCGACCAGCAAGCCGCCTTCGTCGCCGCGCGCATCCTCGAACTCAGAGACGAGGGCACGCCACTCGCCGAGATCGCCGTGCTCTACCGCTCGCACTACCACTCGCTCGAACTTCAACTTGAGCTAACGCGACGCGGCATCCCTTACCAGATCAGAAGCGGCGTGCGCTTCTTCGAGCAGGCGCACATCAAGGATGTCGTCTCCTACCTGCGCCTCATCGCCAACCCGAAAGACGAGCTGGCGTGGAAGCGCGTGCTGAGGCTCATCCCGAACGTCGGCGCGGCGACGGCGGCACGTGTGTGGGAGCATTTGACGTTCGCGCCCGACCCGCTCGCGCTCGTCTCGCGCGGCGGCGCGGACGCGGCTGTGCGGCAGCGCGGCACGAGCTGGCAGGAGTTTCGCGCGCTGCTTGAAGAGATGACGACGGAAGAGGCGCGCCGCAGTCCCGCGCGACAGATCGAGCTGATCCTCGCGCGCGGCTACGAAGCTTACCTCGCTGCGACCTACGAGAACGCCGACGCGCGTCTGGAAGATTTGCGCCAGCTCGCGCAGTACAGCACGCGCTACCACTCGACCGAAGAGTTTCTAGCCGAGCTTGCGCTGCTCTCGACCGAACGCTACGGCGCGCCGCAGCCGCTCACCGGCGAAGACGTGGTGATGGGCGACGACGAAGATGAGCTTTTAACGCTCACCTCCGTCCATCAGGCGAAAGGCTTGGAGTGGCGCGCGGTTTTCATCATCTGGGCGGCGGACGGAAAATTCCCCAGCCCGCGATCCCTGCGCGACGCGGAGGGCGAAGAAGAAGAGCGACGCCTCTGGTACGTCGCCGTCACGCGCGCGCGCGACGGGCTACACATCACTTACCCGCAGGTCGTGCAGGACTACACGCGGCAGACCGTCCTGCAACGCCCCTCGCGCTTCGTCACGGAAGTGCCGCCGGAGTTGTACGAGATTTGGAGCTTGGAAGAGGAAGTAACCGCGCTGCCCGCCGCGCCGCCGTTGAAAGACGACGAGCCGGGCGGCTACCTGAACTGAGACGCGACGTGCGCGTGCGCTATGATTTGGAGAGGTTGATTTGAGAGGCAAGGGGGAAGCGAGCGGTGTGGCTAGTGCAGTGGGGGAAGTCGCGCGCGACGGAGAATGAGTTCGGCATCCCCGTCCGCAACTTCGGCAAGGTGACTGAGACGGTCTTCCGCGGCGCGCTGCCCGACGGCGAGGGCTACCGCGCGCTTGTGGATAAGCTCGGCGTCGTGCGCGTGTGCAGCCTCATCGAGCACGACGTGGAAAATGATCGGCGCCTCGCTCGCGCCTCCGGCATAGAGGAGTGGCTGCACCTGCCCTTCTCGGATCGCGCCGCCCCGCCGCCCGCGCGCGTGCGCCACTGGCTCGACTTCATGCGCACCGCCACGCCCGCCACGCCAGTCTTCACGCACTGCCGGGGTGGTCGCCACCGCACGGGCGTGCTCATCGGTGTCCTGCGCGTCGCGGACTGCGGCTGGACGCGCGAGCAGGCGCTCAAAGAGATGATGCGCTACGGC
>JAVXVR010000580.1:0-4328 GCA_032230165.1 Acidobacteriota bacterium
CGCGCGTTTGGCGCGACCAAATCCGGCGCGGGCAAACGAGCCGCCGTCAGCCGCACGCGCCCGCCCCCGGCGGTCGGCTCGACGACGACGCGCCCCGACGCGCCCGGCACGAACGAGCGCAGCCGCACGACGAGCCACTTCGGTGCGGCGTCGCTCAAGTTCGACCCCGCAGCGTCGTCGTCGCCCGCGCGCGCGGCGACCCCTGCGGCGCGCGCCGACATGAAAGAGCACGTGAGCGCAAGCGACACGCACGCCAGCGCGCAACGGCGCACGACCCGCACGGACGATCCACCAGACTGTGACATGATGTGTTGACCCGCCGCCGATTTTCTTCGGTTGGAGCGCCGAGAGCTTAGCACCAAGCGCGCGAAAGAAAAAGACGCAAGGGCGCGAAAGAATAAACGCGTTCGGGCGGAGATTCTTCGCGCCGATGGGAATGCGGGTTCTCGAAATCAAAAACGCGAAGTCTGCCAAGAGTCGCCGCACGCCGAAAAACGACTACGATGAAACGATCCGTGCGCGCGGCACGTCTCTTGAATCGAGAACACGACGCTATCGCTCCTCGCATTCAAAAGCTTTAGCCCGCGGCACGATATTCCCGAAGGAGACGCGAAACAACATGAGCCACCTGAAGTGTCAACACGCCTTGCACGCAATGAAGCGCCCGTCCCTCTTCACATCCCGGTTACTCGTCGCGCTGCTGTGCCTCGTCACGCTTGCCGACGTGACCGCCCGCGCGCAGACGGGCAGGCTCGTGCGCGAGACCGTCCACGGCGCGTCGCTCGAACACAGCGCGACAAATGAGTCGCCCGACCGCCGCGTCTCCGTCTATCTGCCGCCGAGTTATGAGACGGCGACGGCGAAGCGTTACCCGGTCGTCTATCTGCTGCACGGCATCGGCGACACGGACGCGGAGTTCACGTCCGCCTGGAAGGGCAACACGGCGGAGTGGGGCACGGCGCAGGGTCTGATGGATCGCGGCGTCGCGGAGGGTCGCTTTGGCGAGATGATCATAGTGATGCCCGACGAGCGCACGAAGATGCTGGGGAGCTTCTACGTGAACTCCTCGGCGACGGGGAACTGGGAGGATTTCACGACGAATGAACTGGTCGCCTACATCGACAAAAAATATCGCACGATGGCGCGCGCGGAGAGTCGAGGGCTGGCGGGTCATTCGATGGGCGGTCACGGTGCGATCAGGCTCGGCATGAAGCACCCGGAAATTTACAGCGTCGTCTATGCGATGAACCCGGCGGTGCTCGGCTGGGCGAAAGACCTCTCGCCGGAGAACCCGGCATTCACGCAACTCATCTCGCTTAAATCACCCGAAGAGGCTTTCCAAGGCAACATCTATCTGGTCGGCGCGCTCTGCATCGCGCAGGCTTTCTCGCCGAACCCTTCGCGCGCGCCCTTCTACGCCGACCTGCCGTTTAAGCTCGTCGAGGGCAAGCCCGCGCCCGACGAGCCCGCCTACTCGAAGTGGGAAGAGAATTTCCCGCTCAACATGGCGGCGCGCTATAAGGATAACTTGATGAAGCTGCGCGGTTTTCGTTTCGACACCGCGTGGGACGACGAGTTCGCGCACATCCCGCCGACGACACGTGCGCTCGCGCACAAGCTAACCGAGATGCGAGTGCCCTTCACCTTCGAGGAGTACAACGGCGATCACCGCAACCGCATGTGGGGTCGCACCGGGCGACTCTACACGGAAGTCCTGCCTTACTTCTGGCTCCTGCTCGATCATAAAGACGACAAGAGGTGAGCCGAAACAGTCTCGACTGATGACAGATTATTTTGTCAGTGAGTTCGCGCGCAGAAGGCTGGCTCAGTCGCTGGCGGCTTGGAGGCGCGCGCGACCCTGCGCGGTGGGGAGTGTGATGCGGAAGGTCGTGCCTTTGCCCGGCGCGCTCTCGACCGCGATGTGTCCGGAGTGCTCCTGCACGATGCCATAGGAGACGGCTAAGCCTAAGCCTGTGCCGCGACCGACGCCTTTGGTCGTGAAGAACGGATCGTAGATGCGCGCGACGTTTTCGGGTGCGATGCCGATGCCTGTGTCCACGACGTGGGCGGTGACGGAGTCGCCGTCCGAGCGCGTGGCGAGCGTGACGCGACCGCCGGCGGGGAGTGCGTCGCGTGCGTTCAGCAGAAGGTTCGTGAAGACCTGTTGGAGCTTCCCCGGATTGCCGTAAACGCGCGGGAGATCGGTTTCGTAGTCGCGCGCGATCTCGACCTGCGACTGGCGCAGTTGCGGTTCTAACAGTTGCAGCGTGTCGTCGAGGACGTGATTCAAGTCAACTTCGCCGAACTCGGTGACGTTGCCCGTGCGCGAGAAGTTCAAAAGGTTGTTGACGATGCCCGTGGCGCGCTCGGTCTGCCGGTGAATCTTCTCCAACAGCTTATGCTTGGGATCGTTCGTGGCGAACATGCCCAGCAGCATCTGCGTGTAGGACGAGACGCCGGTCAGCGGCGTGTTGATCTCATGCGCCACACCCGCCGCGAGCAAGCCGATGGAGGAGAGTTTTTCGCGCTGCTGCAACTGCTCTTCCAGACGCACGCGCGCCGTCACGTCTTCGAGCACGACGAGCGCGCCCGTGTGCTCGGCGGTCTCGGCGCGGCGCAAGGGCGCGATGGCGATGTTGAGGATGAGCGGTCGCCCGGTGCGCGTCGCCGTGTGCAGCTTGTAGATGTTGCGCAGCTCTGAAAGTTCCCAACCCGGCGTGCCCAAAACCTGCTCCAACGTCTCGGCGAAGTCTTCGGCGAACAGCTCTTCGACGCGATGACCGAGCGCGTCGTCTCTGCCGACGCCCATCATTCCTTCGAGCGAAGAGTTGCAGCCCGTCACGTTTCCGGTCGAATCCACGGCGAGCAGACCGACGTTGATCGACTCGACGATGGACTCGTTAAACTCCTTCAACATCTCAAGCTCCGCCGCGCGCTCCGCCTGCTCCTGATAGAGCAGACTGTTCTCAATCGCGACCGCGACGTAGCCGGAGACGGTGCGCAGTATTTCCAAGTCTTCCGAAGAGAGCAGCGCGCCGCCGGTCGAGCGCCCGAGTCCGATGACGGCGACCATGCGCCCGCGCACGACGCAGGGGACGTAGTAGTGCAGGGCGCGGCGAACGAAGGCGGCGGTTTCGGGCGCGAGGTCAATGTCGTCGGCGCGTACGATCCCTGAGGCGGCGGAGCGCGTGCGGATCATCTCGCGGAAGTCCTGCGGCACGATCAGATCGGTCGAGAGCCCGACGGCGCGCGCGACGCGGTAGCCGCCCGAAGCTGTGGAGTCCTCGACGAACATCGCGACGCGCGCCACACCCAAAACTTCTTGCAGGCGGCTGACGAGCGCATCGAGCAAAGGTTCGAGCGCGGTCGTGGCGGAGAGCGTGCGCCCGAAATCAAGGAGGCTGTGGCGCAGGTCGTAGCGCTCGCCGTAGAAGAGTCTGTCCACGCGCTCTTGCAGGAAGTGTTTGATGGGTGCTGCGGTCATGACGATGACCGACATGGCGAGCACGGCGATGATGACGCGCAGGGTGATCGCGCCCGCCGAAGGTTCGCCGCCGAAGGCGTAGAGACCAGCGACGTAAACGACCGTGCCGATCATGAGCGCGATGAAGACGGTCGTGATGGAATAGACCGCCGCGCGCCGCACGACGATGTCCACGTCCATCAGGCGGTAGCGCACGACAGAGTTGCCGAACGTGAGCGGGATGAGCGCGAGCGGGACGACGGCGGCGTCAGCGAGCCAGCGATTCGTCTGCGCGCCTGCGATGGTCGCGGCGGAAGTCATGTCGCCGAACAGATAGCCGACCGCGTAGAGCAGCGTGAACGGCGTGACGGCGAGCACAGAGCCCCAGACGACCCACTTGAGTTGCTGTCGCACGATTGCCGCGTCGCTCTTCCAGAAACGTATGACGAGCAGCGTCGCCCCGGCGACGAGTGCAACAGTGAAATGCCCGAGCATCGCAGTCCACAGGGCGCGCACAAAGTCGTCCGAAAACTGCGGCGGGTTAAAGGTCGCGAAAAGCCCCAGCCGTTTCGTCAGCACGAACTGAATCTCGAAGGGGTAATCGAGTAGCACGAGCAAGCTAATGAACGCAATAGCCGGCACGTAGAGCAGCACGGCGAGCCAGCGCCGGCGCTCGAAGAGGTGGCGGCGCACGGGATAGATAGCGCAGAAGTGTAGGAACAGAGGCGCGAAGAGGATGTAAGCCGCGTCGTCGAGGAAAGCGATTGACTTGTCGAGGTCTTCGTAAGCGCCGTAGGGCTTGTAGAAGTGAAAGACGAAGGCGGCGAGACACAGCGCGGCGAAGTGTCGGACGAAGGGCGCGCGC
>JAVXVR010000637.1:0-3468 GCA_032230165.1 Acidobacteriota bacterium
TTCACGGAAGAAACAGACCCGTGCGCCGTTTCGGGCGTCTGCGGCGCGTGATTTTTCGTGAGACTGTCATGAAGTTCCTCCACATCGCGGACATACATCTCGGCTGCCGCCGCTACAACCTCGACGAGCGCACGAAGGATTTCGCGCGCGCGTGGCTCGACGTGGTCGAAGACCACGCCATCAAGAACAAAGTTGACTTCGTCCTCATCTGCGGCGACTTCTTCAACGCGCGCCGGGTCGAGCCTGAAGCGATGAACCACGCGATTGCGGGGCTCGAACGCTTGCGCGAGGCGGGCATCCCTGTCGTCGCCATCGAGGGCAACCACGATCAGCACGAGGCTGATTCGGTGAGCCGCTTCAGTTGGATGCGCTCGCTCTCGCGCTGGGGCTTCCTCAAGCTCCTCGAACCCGACACAGCGGAAGGCTTCCGTCTTGTGCCGTGGGACGAAGCGGAGCACAGAGGCTCTTACGTGGAGATCGCGGGCGCGCGCATCTTCGGCACGCACTGGTTCGGCACGAGCGCGAACGCCGCCATCCCTCTGCTCGTGGACGCGCTGCGCGAAGCGCGAGGGGAAGGACGCTTTAACATCCTCATGCTCCACACGGACGTTGAAGGGCAATTGAACCGACCGAACATCCCCGCGCTCTCCGTCGAAAAGATGAAGGAGCTGAAAGGTCTCGTCGATTACGTCGCGCTCGGTCACACGCACAAGCGCTTCGAGATCGACGGCTGGGCTTTCAACCCCGGCTCGCTCGAAGCCGTCTCGATAGACGAGTATCGCGAGGAGCGCGGCGTCTATCTTGTCGAAGTTGACGAGGCGCACAACGTCAGCGCGCAGCACTCGCGCGACTACACGCAGAGACCCTTCCAGCGTCTGAGCTTCGACGTGTCGGGCGCGGAGGACGCCGAGAAGGTTCACGAGGGCGTGCTGGAAGTCGTCCGGCGGGAGGCGCGCACCTTCGACGCAGGACGTGACGAAGGGCTCGCGCCGATCATCGAGATCAATCTCCGCGGTCACCTCGGCTTCAAAAACTCCCTGCTCGACATCGCGCGTCTGCGCGCAGAGGTGCGCGAGCTGACGGGCGCGCTCCACGTCCTTGTGACGAATCGGAGTGTGCCGGTCGAATACGCCGTCGCCGAGGGACTCGACACGGAGGCGTCGCGCATGGCGCGCGAGCGGCGCATCATCGAAGACTTGATCGCGCGCGACACTCGCTTCCGTGACCGCGCGCCGCAGATGGCTGGTCTCATCCTCGAAGCCAAGCGGCTGGCTCTCTCCGATGAGACGCCCGAAAAAATTCTCGAACTCATCGAACAACAGCTCGACGCGGACGCCGTGGCGGAGTCCGCCGCCGCCGACCAGCCCGAACTCGTGGCAACAGCCTCCGCCATGCAAGCCCTCGAACGAAACGCACAAACGCCGTGACAAGTGACAGGTGACGAGTGACAAGCAAATCCGGTCTGCTTGTCTTGCCTGTCACCTGTCACCCGTCACCTGTCGCCCATGACTGATGCTCTCGACAAGGTGCGCGGCGTGCGCGAGCTGCCGCTCTTCCCTCTGCCCGTCGTGCTCTTCCCCGGCGTGCCGATGCCTTTGCACGTCTTCGAGGAACGCTACCGGCGCATGCTCGCCGACGTGCGCGTGACGAACAACCTGTTCGGTCTCTCGTTCTTCAACGACGCGGAGACCGTGGAGGAGCGACCGCCAGCCGGGCACGTCGGCTGCGCCGCGGAAGTCGTCGAGGTGCAGCCGCTCGAAGATGGTCGCTCGAACATTCTCACGGTCGGTCTCGTCCGCTACCGCGTCGAGTCTTACGTCGAGTCGGACGAGCCTTACCTTGTCGGTCGCGTCGAGTTTTTCGAGGACGAAGCGGAGGACGCCGATCTGCTCGCGCGGCGCGCGGGCGAGGTGACAGAGGTGTTCGGGCGCATCGCGCAGGCGGTGCGCGCTCTCAACGACGACCGCGCCGCGCTGCCCGAACTGCCCGAAGCCGAGCCGGAGCGGCTCTCCTTCCTCGTCGCCGCCGCGATGGAGATGGACAACGAGATCAAGCAGGAGCTGTTGGAGCTGCGCTCCGGCGCGGAGCGGCTCGCGCGCCTTGGGCGGCTGCTCACGCAGGTCGTCGGCAACTACGAGGAGCGCGCGCACGCACACACGCTCGCCAAGGGCAACGGTCACGCCGGGCACAAGATCACGTTCGACGAATGACACACGAGAGCGACACTCCTGCCGCCGCGCCGACGTGCGAGCCCGCGCGCTTCGTCGTGCGCCTGCTCCTCTTCGGCGCGGCGCGTGAAGCCGTGGGCGGCGACGAACATCAATCGCTCGAAGTGCGCGCGCCCGCAACCGCCGCGAGCGTCTTCGCGGAGGCGCTTGAGAAGTATCCCGCGCTCAAACGCTTCGGACGCTCTCTGCTCGTCGCCATCAACGAGGAGTACGCCGCGCCCGACGCGTCAGTGCGCGCCGGAGACGAGATCGCGATCTTCCCGCCTGTGAGCGGCGGCGCGCAAAGCGACGACGTTGAAGACGCGAAAGGCGCGCAGGACTTTTTCGAGCTGACGACCGAACGGATTGACGTAGGCTCAGTCGCGCGCCGCGTCGTCGCGCCCGCCTGCGGCGCGACCGTCACGCTCGACGGCTACGTACGCGAGTGGACGCGCGGGCGTCGCACGCTCCATCTCATCTACGAGGCTTACGCGCCGATGGCGCTCGCGGAGATGCGCCGACTGGGGCGCGAGGCGCACGAGAGATTCGACATCGCGCATTTAGGGATTGTCCACCGCACGGGCAGGCTGGAGATCGGCGAGACTTCGGTCGTCGTCTGCGCGTCTGCACCGCACCGCCGCGCCGCTTTCGAGGCGTGCGAGTGGGCGATACGCGAACTCAAGCGCACCGTCCCCGTCTGGAAGAAGGAATACTACGAGGGCGGCGAGGTCTGGATCGAGGGCGAGGGCGCGCCCGCCGCCGCGCCGCAACCGCGCGAGGACGCTTGAGTCGAGAATGCTCGCCGCAACTCTTCGATCACTCTCCGCCGTATGAAATTTAGATCGGCAGTGTTAATGAGACGCGCACGCGGGCGTTTAATTCAAGAGGGAGGGCGAGTGCGCGCGCCCGGATCAGTTCAAACGACGATGAGACGACTACTCCTCTGGCTCTCGCTACTATCCGCCGCTACCTGCGTCGCCGCGTGCGGCGGGCAGCGAGCGGCGAACTCCGCCGCGTCCGATCAGCTACCCGCCCTCAAGCTCGAAAACGTTCGCCAGGACATCAACGGCAAGTGGGTTAAAGTCCCCGCAGCGGATGGCAAGTCGAAGCCGCTCGACCCGTGGGTCTTCGACCCCAGCGAGCCGAAGCAGATCGAGATCGTCGAGCAGAAGATCGAGGGCGACCGCGCGACCTTCCTCATCAACATGCAGACGCACACCGGCCCGCACGCCCGCAGCCCGATGAGCCTGTCGGGTCAACT
>JAVXVR010000031.1:0-3012 GCA_032230165.1 Acidobacteriota bacterium
CGCCTCTGTTTGATCTTCTCTTTGTCTCGCTCCAGCTTCTCGATCTCTTCGGCGACGCGCTTCTCTTCTTTTGCCGCGCGCTCAGCAGAGAGCGGCACGCCGTCCTCGCTGATGAGTTTCTCGACCGCGCCCGCGCCCGCCACCGGATAAACCTCGTAAACCAAAACCTTCTCCTTCTTCACCTCGCCCTTGTCCGTGATCTCGCGCTGTCGCTCCGTTCGCGTGTAGGTGTACTCACTGATGCGCTCATCGTCGTCCTTCTGATTGCGACCGACCTCGCGCAATAGCTCGACGACGTTCAGCGAACCATCACCCGGCGGCTCGAACAGGTTGTCGCCGAGCCCCGTGTTGTAGCGTGCCTCGCGCAGCACGAGCACGAGCAGCGCGCTGTCTTTCGTGACAGTCTCGACGCGGTGCGGCTCAAGCGCGCCGTTGGCAGAGGCGCGATAGTCGCCGAAGCGCGTCGTCAGCCCACGTGCGTCGTCGGAGATTTGCAGCAGCAGCTTCGTCGTCGCGCCGAAGTAATAGCGCAGGCGCGCGCCGTTGCGCCGCGAGAACTCGACGACGTAAGCCTGCTCGTTCGCGACGTGCTCGACGCCGGAGGTACGTGCAAGCACGTCCTGCTTTTTGTAATCAACAAGTCTTCCGGCGTCGAGCGCGGCGCGCAGTCGTGCGGTGTGCGCCTCCGTATCGGTCAGCGTACGGTACGCGCCTTCGCGGTCGCGCGCCCAGGCGGTGCGCGCGTTCGCCGCGCCGTCCGTCTCGCCCGACGCGAGGATGATGTCCGTGCGCGACGAAGCCGGAGCTTTGACGAGCGTGCGCGCGCGCGCCTGCGCTTCCCCCTCGACGCCCCATTCGTATGTCGCGTCCTGCATCGCTTGCAGTCGCTTCTTCCCACCCGTTGCTTTGAGGTAGTCGCCGATGATTCTGTCCGGCGCGGGCAGCTTCGACGCGCCCGCCGACTGCGCGAGCACGGACGGGACGAGCGCGAAAATAAGCACGATGGAGAGAAGCGCGGCACGCATGTAGATAGAGACGATCCGGCGGGGCGATTCGTTAACGCGCGACTCATATGGCGTCGGCGTGCTCTGTTTGTTAGGTGGCGACTGCGAGACGGGTGGCGAGACGTTCGAGTGTCGCGGGCTGTTCGTGTTGTGCATGGAGCGAAATGCTATTCCGGTGATGCGTGCGTTGTTGTATCGCGCGTCGCGTGTTGAGCCGACGCCTGAAGGCTCGAAGGGCGACCGAAGTTGTTACGCCGGTCGCCCTCTCGGAGTTTTCGTTTTGTTGCGTGTCGCCTTCAGGAAGGTTGCCCTTCAGTCGTCCGCGAGGCGTCCGAAGGCTGCGGCACTTCGGCGTCCATCGCCTCGGCTGACTCCTGCTCCGCCTCTAGCTCATTCTCATCTTCGCCCGCTCGCGCATCGCCCGACGCGGCGACCGCCGCCGCACGCGCCGTCGCCCTCTCGTCTTGTCGCTCGTCCATACGACTTCCCTCCTCGTGAAACTTGTTCAATCAACTTCAAGGCGCGTCCCGTCAGCGCGACTCAACGGCGACGCGCGCCGCCCGTCTTCGCACCCTTCTTGCTCGCGGACTTCTTCGCTGTCGAGCGCGATGACGAAGACGAGCCGCGTGCTCCGACTTTCTTGACCGCGACGCGCTTTGCGCCGCCCGACTTCTTCGCACCCTTGCGCGCCGCGTCTCGCTTCGCGCCAGCCGCCCCGGCTTTCTTTGCCCCACCTGCCTTCTTCGCCGCAGACTTCTTTGCCACAGACTTCTTCGCGCTCTTGGCGGCGGGCTTCTTCGCGCTGCCCGACTTCTTCGTGCCGGAACTCGCGCGAGCGCCACGACGCTTCGCGACGATGGCGCGCGCCTCTGCCATCAGACGCTCGACGCGCTCGGCTTCCGTCTCTTTCGCGCCGTCATCCCATGGCAATTCGGGCGTCGCGTGCTGACCCGGAAACGGGTGATGCTCTTCTTCAGTAATCGCGCCGTGCTGTCGTTGAAACTCGAACTCGTTAAGGTGGCTGCCGCCGATCTTGTAGTTCGGCTGATTCCGCGTAGGGTCTTTCGGCATCTTCTCTTTTCCTCCCGCCGCCGCGCCGCTTGGTGCGCTTGACAGCGCGCGCGCGGCATCCTTATTCTTGCTTTCGCTTTACACGCCACCTTAGCTCAGTTGGTAGAGCAGTCGATTCGTAATCGACAGGTCTGGAGTTCGAGTCTCCAAGGTGGCTTCTTTCTTGCCGTATAGCTGCTCACAGTTATACGGCAATTTTCTTTTCGCCTCAATCTTCAACCAGCCACTTCTTGTAGCCGAACTACTGGATCGTGTGCTTCTGATGATGGTTCGCGCATGATATGCGACGCAGAACTAGAAGGGGCGCTGGTCTGCACAGACGAGCGCCCCTTCCAACTCTGAATTGTTACTCCCTACTTTATACCGCCGGGCGCAGCAAGCCTCGGAAGATGCCTTGCACCTGGACTTGGTAGGCGGGCAGACGGATCGGCTCGAGCTGCGAGTTGGCGGGGCGCAACTCGACCTCGCGCCCGAAGCGGTAGAGCCGCTTTAAGGTGGCGCGCTGCCCATCAACTAAGGCGACGACGATCTCGCCGTCGCGCGCTTCCACACGGTTCTCGATGAGCGCGATGTCGCCGTCGCAGATGTGCTCATCAATCATCGAGTCGCCCGTGACTTTCAGCGCATAGACCTGTTCGGGACGCACGCGCCCCAAGAGGAAGCGCGGAATGGTCACGGTCTGCCCCGCGTCGTTGAAGGCTTCGAGCGGCGCGCCCGCCGCGACGCGACCCAGAAGCGGCACGTCGCACGTCGCGTCGGTCGGCACGTCCTCGACCTGCACGCGGAGCGCGAACGAGCCGTTGGTACGCTCGCGCGAGATCAAGCCACGTTTTTCCAGCGCCTCGATGTGCTTGGCGATGGTCGCCTTCGAGGCGATCTGGAAGTGGCGCGCGATCTGCGCGTAGGAAGGATCGTAGCCGTGGCGCTCGATGAAGCG
>JAVXVR010000037.1:0-2776 GCA_032230165.1 Acidobacteriota bacterium
CCCTCACGCACACCTTGCGCGCGGCGGGCTTCACGCGCATCGAGCGCTCCGACTACATGCGGAGTTCGCACGCGGCTTTGCGGATCGACACGGCGGCGCGCACGGGCGGGTTCAAGCACGGGGACGACTATTTTTCGATGTTCGTCGAAGCGACGAAGTAGGGAGAGTCGTCGCCGTGTGCGGCGTGAGGTTTCGACCGGTGCGCGGCGTGAGGTTCAGCAGGTCACGACTGATCAGTGGTCGGCTTTCGTCGCGTCGTGCGCCTCTGCGATTCGCAAGAACCCATCCTGCACCATGCGCCGCGCCAAGCTTAACTTGCTACTCTCGCTCAACTGACCCGGCAGGTCGCGCACGCGAAATTCGCACATCTGCGCGACGAAACGCAGCGTCGCGGCGAAGCCCTCCGGCATCCAGAAGACCCCGTGCGCCGAGAGCAGTCCGACCATGCCGCCTTCGGCGACAGCGGCGAGGAGCAGCCCCGGACTTCGTTCCAGCGTCGTGTCGAGGTCGAGCGTGTCTGTCGCGCCGCCCATCAACGCGCCGTCGCCCGTCGCCTGCCTGCTCTTGACGAAACTTGCCGACATTTCCGCCAGCGCGCCGCCGAAGTCCGCGTTCTCCGCGAAGAGGCGCAGCAGCGTCTCGAACTGCTGTCTCGTTTCGGCAGACTCCGCGCCGTCTGTGAGTGAGACCGGCAGCGCCATCCTGAAACGCTCGTCGCCGTTGCTCACGCGCGCGAGCGCGACCGAGAGCAGGTCGAGCCACGTCAAGACGTGCAGACCGATGGTGACGTGCATCGAGGCTTCGTCCGTAGTCCAAGCCTCGTGCACGAACCCGCGCGGCATGTAGAGCAGATCGCCGGCTTCGAGCACGGGTTCGAGTCGCGGCTCGCCGCACTCGTCCGCGCCGATGTCCGCCCGCCCCTTCTTCGGACCGCCGCGCGCGTACTTGAGCATCTCCGTGCGCTCCTCGAACGGGAGCGGCGGGACATTCGCCAGAGGGAGACGCACAAGCGGATCGAAGACGCGCCAGTGCTTGCACCCCGCGAGCTGTAGCACGAGCACGTCGTGGTTGTCGTAGTGACGCTTCGATGGCTCAGTCGCGGCGGGCGTGCAGTAGAGGTTCGCGCGCACGGGCGAGCCGAGCGTCTGCTCTATCCGGCGGCACAACGCGCGCAGAGGCTTCCAGTAGCGTTGCGCGCGGTTGATGCGCACGGTCGCGCCTTGCCTGTACGCCGCGTAGATTTGCGCGATGTGGTCGGGCTCCTTGCCGTCGAGAAACTTCGGCGCGCCCGCGCTCGTGAGCACTTCGACGGCAGATTTGCGCGTCTGGAAGGCGGCGGAGAGAATGAAGTCGAGGTCTGAGACGCCGAGCAGCGCGGCGTAGCGCCCCGGATCGTTGCGTGCGATGACGAGCGGCGACTTCTCCCAGTAGCGCGAGAAGAACTCGCCCGTGCCGATAGGCGAGAGCAGAGATTCGAGGTCGAACAGAGAAGGGCTCATACAAAGTCCTCGCTTCCGAGAAACGGCATTATACATAAAGAGTCGCGCCGCACCCGTCGCCTTCAGCCGCTTGACCCGTGCACGCGCACCGCGTATCATCCTTTTTCGAACGAGCGTTCGAAAAACTATTCGAGCATTTAACAGACCTCTTTCGCGTCGCCTTTGGGGCGCGGCTTGTTCTGAGGGTTCAGCCAGATCATTGTCAGTGGAGTCGAGTTTGAATGATTAACTTCGAGACATCGCCGGAAGAGTACAAGCACTGGAAGCTGAAGGTTGACGGATGGGTCGCCACGCTCTCGATGGACGTGCAGGAAGACGAGACGGTCGCCTCCGGCTACAAGCTCAAGCTCAACTCCTACGATCTCGGCGTGGATATCGAGCTGGCGGACGCGGTGCAGCGCCTGCGCTTCGAGCACCCGGAGGTGCGCGTCGTCGTCGTCCGGAGTTTGAAGCCCCGCATCTTCTGCGCGGGCGCGAACATCTACATGCTCGGCACATCCTCCCACGCCTTCAAGGTCAACTTCTGCAAGTTCACCAACGAGACGCGCTGCGCGATTGAAGACGCATCGAGGCATTCCGGTCAACGCTGGGTGGCGGCGCTCAACGGCACGGCTTCGGGCGGCGGCTACGAGTTGGCAATCGCGTGCGACGAGATTTATCTCGTGGATGATGGCAACTCCGCCGTCTCGCTACCGGAAGTTCCCTTGCTCGGCGTGCTGCCCGGCACGGGCGGCTTAACGCGCCTCGTTGATAAACGCAAGGTGCGACGCGACCGCGCCGACGTGTTCTCCACGCTCGCCGAGGGCTTGAAGACGAAGCGCGCGCAGGAATGGGGACTGATTGACGGCGGCTTCCCGACGAGCAAGTTCGACGAGTCGGTCGTCGCGCGCGTGAGAGAGATCGCCGAAGGCGACGGCGGGAAGAAAGTTGAACGCGGCATCAAGCTCAACCCGTTGCAGGTCGAAGCGTCGGATGCGGGGCGCGAATACAAGTACGTCAGTCTGAAACTCAACCGCGAGAAACGCTACGCGGATTTGACCGTGCGTGCGCCCGAAGCGAGCAAGCCGACTTCAGTCGAAGAGATCGAGAAACTCGGCGACTCGTACTGGGCTCTGCAAGCTTACCGCGAACTCGACGACGCGCTCCTGCACCTGAGAGTAAACCAGTTAGAGATCGGCTTGGTCTGTCTGCGCTCCGAGGGCGACATTGATGCGGTGCTCTCTGTTGACAAGACGCTCACCGCCAACCGCGAGCACTGGCTCGTGCGCGAGATCGTC
>JAVXVR010000118.1:0-2771 GCA_032230165.1 Acidobacteriota bacterium
ATCACGCTCGTCTGGCTCGGTCGTCAGCTCCAACGCGCCGCGAAGGGTGAGCCGCTCGACGTGCCGAAGTACCTGCTGCTCGCGGCGGCGATCCCGATGCACTGGCTCGTGCTCTTAACACCGATGCCGCAGCAGCCGATTGCGGTCATCGCCATCCTTACCGTCTATCACAACCTGCAATACCACCGGCTCATCTGGTTTCACAACAAGAAGTACGCGGGCACTGAGGCGCGCGAGCGATACGGCGCGGCGGAGTTGATCAGCCGCAGGCTTCTCTACTACATTGCCTTCGGCGTCTTCTTCGGTCTCTGGTATCAACTTCCTCGACGGCTCGTCGGCGAGGCATACGGTCAACAGTCGCTTGCCGCGCAGCTCGCCGCCTCGTTCTTCTGGGGCTACGCCTTCATCCACTACTACCTCGACGCGAAAATCTGGCGCGTCCGCCGCGACCCCTCGGTCGGCAAGGCGCTGCACATGGACTGACACGCGGCGGGCGGTGCATCGGTTCGTCTGCGTCCGCGCCGCGCACGGGAAAGGAGGCAGTATGCTGTTCATGGTTGTCGAGCGTTTCAGAAACCGCGACGCGGCGGCGGCTGTCTATCGCCGCTTCGAAGAGCGCGGGCGGATGTTGCCCGAAGGCTTGCGCTACGTGTCGAGCTGGGTCGCGGCAGACCTCGACCGCTGCTTTCAACTGATGGAGTGTGACGAGCCGCGACTCTTCGAGCAGTGGACAGTTCACTGGCGCGACCTTGTTGAGTTTGAGATTGTCCCTGTCGTCTCTTCGGCGGAAGCCGGTGAGATGATCTCCCTGAAACGTTAGCCCTGACGCGCCACGTGAGTTTCCGTCGCGACGCATCGCGTGACCTCACGGCATCTTGCCTTCGCACCAGCACCTTGTGACGGCGTGGCGGTAGTCGAAAGTTTTTTTGAGGCGCGGGCGGATGAGGAAGGGTTCGGCGAGTTTGCCGATGATGCCAAGCGGCGGCTCGTACTCGATCTCGTCGCGCAAGAGAGCGCCTTCGGCGTGAGGCAGGACGATGTGGCGGTGACGCCAGCGGCGAAAAGGTCCGCGCCCCTGCATATCCTCAAACACTCGCGGCGGATCGTAAACGGTGTGGCGCGCGACCCAGCGCACGGGGATGAAGCCGGCGACGCGCGTCTCAATGATCGCCCGCGAGCCAACCTCCGAGATGTGCGCGTGCTGAATGACACGCGTCCTCTCCCACGGCGGCGTCAACAACTCAAGCGCATCAGGCTGCTCGTGGAAGGCGAAGACGCGCTCAGGTGTGGCGCGGATGATGCTTTCCTTGACGAATCTCGACACGGCAAATGAAAACGATGAAGTAGGAACGATGAACGATGAACGAAAAGCGAGCCGCCTGCACCTCATCGTTCATCGTTCCTACTTCATCGTTGCCCTTCAGTCTTCGTCGTGCTCCTCGCCGTCGTAGTGCATGACGACCGGCTCATTGTCCACACTTGTTTCGAGGTGGACGGGGCGACCCCAGAGCGTGTGGATGTGCTCCAAGACTTTGCGCGCGTAAGTCGCGTCGAGTTCCGCGCCTTCGTACTGGTGTTTGAGGTACAGCTCGCGGTTGCCGTTGTAGTCGCCGTCGGCGACGACGATGTAGGGAAAGCCGGAGTTGGTCATGTTAGAGACGAGCTGATCGCGCACGCGCTCCCAACGTTTCTCCGTCACCGTCCACTCCTCTTCCTCGACCAATTCATAGACGAACAGGTCTAGCTCCTCGCACAGCTCTTCGGTCAAATAGTTCCGCAGGAATGAAACGTCCGATTCCATCTCGCGGACTTCAAAAATCTTCGCGCGCCCATCATTGCCCCGCCGCCCGAACTTCTCGCGCTCTTCATCTGTCGGATTGTCCCAACGCCGCTCGATGTCCTCGAAGATTTTGTAGCCGAGGTAGTACGGGTTGAGTTGCCCCTTCTGCGGCGAGACGACGCCCGCGTGCAGCTCCGCGAACTCCAACATCTCCGTGTCCGGCAAGTCCAGCTCGCGCATGATACGCGAGTGCCAATACGACGCCCAGCCTTCATTAGCTACCTTCGTCTGCATCTGCGGGACGAAGTATTCGACCTCCTCATGGATCATGGCGACGGCGTCGCGCTGCCAGTCGGCGAGCGCGGGCGAGTTTTTCATGATGTAGTAGAGGAGGTCTTTTTCGGGGAGGTGGAGCTGGCGCGGCGAGTCCGCGGCGTTCAACTCGCTGAAGGACTGTTCCGCCGCACCGATGTTCCAGAGATCGTCGTATCGACCGGCGGGCTTCTGCGGCGCGGGTTCCGGCTCGCGCTCGTCACGGGGTCGCGCGCGGCGGATGAAGAAGTTCGGGTCGATGTGCTCCTCGATGGAGAGCACGGCGTCTAAAAATTTCTCGACCGTCTTGCGCCCGTAGCGGAACTCGTACTCCGCCATGCGACCGGCGTGCGTCGAGACGGACTCGACCATGCGCCGGTTCGTCTTCGAGAAGTAGGCGTTGTTCTTGAAGAAGTCCACGTGACCCAGCACGTGCGCGATGACGAGCTTGTTCTGGACGGGACTGTTCGTTTCCAAGAGGAAGCCGTAAGCGGGGTTCGTGTTGATAACGACTTCGTAAATCTTCGAGAGCCCGAAGTCGTACATCGTCTTCATGCGGTGGTACGCCTTGCCGAACGTCCAGTGCGAGTAGCGACCGGGCAGAGCGTAAGAGCCGATCTCGTACATGACGGTCGCGGGCACGATCTCGAAGCGCGTGGGGAACGGGTCGAGACCGAAT
>JAVXVR010000120.1:0-17634 GCA_032230165.1 Acidobacteriota bacterium
CGCTGGAAGGCGAAGGCAGGCGCAGGCAAATTGATCGGTTGCGCGCTCGCCGTGTCGCTTGCGCTCGCCGTCGCTCCCGCGCAAAGTTTGGCGCGACAGGGCGCGGATGCTGAGTCGGCGCTCGAACTCTTCAAGGCAGTGGACACTTACCCGCAGCGCCGGCGCGAGGAGCTGCGCGCGCAGGGCAAGCGTATAGACCCTGAGACGATTGACAAGATCGCGAGCGAGCAGCGCGAACTCGCCGCGCGCCATGCCGCCAAGCTCGCCGCGCGCCAAACTCTCACCGCAGACGATCTCTACTACCTCGGTCTGCTCTACAACTTCGCCGCCAAGCGCGACGATGCCCTCGACGCGCTGCGCCGTTTCCTCGCCGCCCGTGGCGCGCCCGCGAGCGGCGCGGCGGTGCAGCTCGCGCGCACCTTCGTCGCCGTCTATGCCGCGCAGAATAAATTGTTCGATGAAGCCGAGAGCGCACGCGCCGCTTATCTGTCGGGCGAGCCGAAGACGCCGTACAAGCTCTACCAGATCGAGTTTGAGCTGGGCGTCGCCTATCAGAAGGCGAAACAGTACGACCGCGCCGCCGAGCACGCGGGTGAAGCGTTCCGTATGGCGCGAGGGTTAAAGCCGCAGGATGTCCCTGCGGGCGCGCGCCGCGAGACGCTCGTCTTCAACGCGGGCGACGCGCTCGCCGAAATCTACTCCGCCGCGAAGCGCAAGGACGACGCGCTCGCCACCATCGTCGAGCTGCACCGTCTGTCGCTCGAACTACCTTCGGCGAATCTCTACACGCTGCTGCGGCGCAAGTACGCCGACAAGCAGGATGAGGTCGAGCGTGCGCTCGCCGCGCGCGCGACCGGGAGCAGTGCGACATCGCCGCCGGAGTTGACGGTCGCCGAGTGGCTCGACGCGACGCCGACGAAGCTCGCGGACTTGCGCGGTCAGGTCGTGCTCATAGATTTCTGGTATGAGTGGTGCGGACCATGCCGCGCGACTTTCCCGACGCTCGCGGGCTGGCAAAAAAAATATAAGGACAGAGGGCTCGTCGTCATCGGTCTGACCGACCTGCAACGCACGCTCACCGGCGACACAGAGAAGTCGCGCGACGACAAGCTCGAATACCTGCGCAAGTTCAAACGCGACGAGAAGATGACCTACGCGGTCGCCGTCGCGGAAAAGGCAGCCGACAACCTTGCGGCTTACGGCGTCTCCGTCTTCCCGACCTCGATGCTCATTGACCGGCGCGGGGTGGTGCGCTTCATCGGCGTCGGCATGAGTCCGCCGGAGATGAGTCGCCTCGGCGAGATGATCGAGAAACTGACAAAAGAGCCCGCGCCTTGAAGCAACACAGTCGCGCGCGCGGGCGCGTCGAGAGCGCGTGAAAAAGAGTAGAGCGGCGGGCGCGAGCCGTGATAGACTGCGGCTCCATTAAATTAGATGGCGCGTGGTGTAATGGGTAACACGCCCGGCTTCGGTCGGGTATGCGGGTTCGACTCCCGCCGTGGAATAATGAAGGGAGGCGCGCGACAAGCCCGCCTCCCCTTTTACTCTCTACCGAACGCGCTCGAACTTATTTCTTCTGCCTCACGTCGAAGGCGTAGATCGTATCCTGATCGCGCAGGTAGAGTCGCCCGCCCGCGATGACCGGGTGCGTCCACGTCGGCAGAGAGCCCTGCTGGATGTGGAAGCGACCTTTCTCGCTGTACGCGGTCGGTGTCGCCTCGATGAGACCGACGACGCCGTTCTCGCTCAGGGCGTAGAGCATCCCGTCGGCATAGACGAGCGAGCCCTTGCCGACGCTGCGATCCTTCCACGCGACCTCGCCCGTGTCGAAGCGCATGGCGGTCAGGATGCCGCTCGAAAAGCCGTAGAGGTAATCGCCGACGAGGATCGAGCTGCTGTGGTGGTTGCGCATCTCTCTCGTGAAGTAAACCTCCTGCGCGACGGTCGCGCCCTTCGCGTCCGCCCTGATCTCGACAAGCCCGCCGCCCGTCCCGTAGTCCGAAGAGACGAAGACGCGATTGCCGCGCGCGACGGGCGTCGCGACGTTGGCGGTGCCGTTCGACGCGCGGCTGTACTCCCACAAAAGTTTTCCGTCGCTCGCGTCGAGCCCCATCGCGCGCCGTGAGGTGAAGAAGACGACTTCGGTCTTGCCGCCGACCTCGACGGCGATGGCTGAAGAGTAGCCGGGCGCGTCGCTCTGGCTCTTCCAGATGAGCGTGCCGTCGCGCTTATTGAGCGCGACGACCGAAGCACCCGCTCCGCCCGCGTTGACGAACAGCTTCTCGCCGACGACGAGCGGCGACTCGCTGATGCCCCACCCGATGTTCTCGCCGCCGAACTTTCGCAGCACGTTCATCGTCCAGACAATCTTGCCCGTCTTCGCGTCGAGCGCGGAGAGATCGCCGTTGCCGCCGAGCGCGTAGAGGCGGTCGCCCTCGACCGTCGGCGTGCCGCGCGGTCCGTCGCCGCGACCGTCGCGATAGGCTGTGCCGTTCGGCGTCGCCCAGACCTCCTTGCCCGTTGCGGCGTCAAAGGCGATGACGTACTCGCGGTCGCCTCGCAAGCCCATCGTGTAGATGCGACCATTCGAGACGGCGAGCGAGGAGTAGCCCGCGCCCGCGCCCTGCGCCTTCCAAGCGAGCGGCGGACCTTCCGCTGCCCACTGTTTCAAGAGACCCGTCTCCTTCGAGACGCCGTCGCGGTTCGGACCCCGCCACTGGTTCCACTCACCCGTCTGCGCCGCCGCGACAGGGCAGCACGAGGCGACGACGAACGCGCACAGCGCAGTCTTGACGAACAGGCTTTTCATATCAATCTCCTTACTTCAACGCGGGCAAAGGCAAACGGTTGGGAGCGTCGAGATTATAAACGTAACTGAGCCCGAAAAGGTTGTCGGATGTGAGTTTCTGAGGAGATTTCAGTCCGCGCGGGAAGGGAGGCGCGGCTCGCCACGGGGGCGTTCCTTGACTCTCGTAACCCGCGCCTTTATCATCTGAGTTTCGGCTCACGCCCGGATTTGTCACTGTAAAGTCATGTTCGAGTCACTGTCCGACAAGCTGAAGCGCGCCCTGAAGAACCTGCGCGGCGAAGGTGTGCTCACACAGGAGCACGTCGAGGCGGCGCTGCGCGAAATCCGCATGGCGCTCCTGGAAGCGGACGTGAACTTCAAGGTCGCCAAGGACTTCATCGCGTCTGTCAAAGCGAAGGCTGAGGGACAGCAGGTCTGGCAGGAACTGAAGCCTTCGGAGCAGGTCGTTAAGATCGTCTTCGACGAGCTGGTCGAGCTTTTGGGCGGTCAGTCTTCGCGGCTCGTCTTTACGAAGACGAACCCGAACGTCGTGATGATCGTCGGTCTGCAAGGATCGGGCAAGACGACCTCAACGGGCAAGATCGCCCTGTGGCTCTCGCGCAATCAGGAGCGCAAGCCCCTGCTTGTTTCGACGGACGTGAACCGACCCGCCGCGCGCGAGCAGTTGAAAGTGATCGCGAAGGCGACGGGGCAGCAGATTTTCGAGAAGCCCGAATCGAACGACGCGGTCGAACTGGCGCGCGAGGCTTACAAGCACGCGCAGCAGCTCGGCTTCGACACGCTTCTGATCGACACGGCGGGGCGGTTGCACATTGACGACGAGTTGATGGAAGAACTCGTCCGGATCAAAGCCGACACGCGACCCGTGGAGATTCTGTTCGTCGCCGACGCGATGACGGGTCAGGACGCGGTGCGCTCGGCGGAAGAGTTTCACCGCCGGATCGGCATCACAGGAGTGGTCTTAACGAAGATGGACGGCGACGCGCGAGGCGGCGCGGCGCTCTCGATCAAGCAGGTGACGGGGCAGCCTGTGAAGTTCGTCGGCGTCGGCGAAAAATACGACGCGTTAGAGCCCTTCTACCCAGACCGCATCGCGCAGCGCATCCTCGGCATGGGCGACGTGTTGTCGCTCATCGAAGAGGTGCAGTCAAAGGTCGATCAGTCGGAAGCCGAAGCGCAGTTAAAGAAGCTGCAAAAGAATGAGTTCACCCTGGACGACTTCCGCAGTCAGCTTCGACAGGTGAAAAAGCTCGGCTCGTTCTCGAAGATCATGAAGCTGCTGCCCGATCAGCTCCTGGGTGGCATCGGGATGCCGAACCTCGACGAAGAGCAGACCGAGAAGATGGAATCGGAGTTGAAACGCACGGAGGCGATCATTGACTCGATGACGCGCGTGGAGCGCGGCGATCACCGGATACTTAACGCCGGTCGCCGCCGCCGCATTGCTCTGGGGTCGGGCACGAGCGTCGCGGAAGTCAATCAGCTCATCAAGCAGTACGTCGAGATGCGACAGATGATGCGGCAGTTCTCGAACTCCGGTCTGTTCGGCGGCGGCGGTGGCGGTGGTGGAATCAAAGGACGCATGGCGCGCAAGATGGCTGGCATGATGGGAATGCCCGACATGAGCGGCATGATGGGCGGTGGTGGCGACGGTGGCGGCGAGCAGCCCGCGCTCGCGGCAGGCGCGGGCGGCGGCGGCGCACGCAAAAAGTTTCGCAAGAAACCGAGACACAAGAAACGCAGGTGACGAGTGATAAGTGACAAGTGACAAGCAAGAAAGAGATTTGGATTTGCCTGTCACCTGTTACCTGTCACCTGTCACCTTCACCGGAGGTGAACAGTTGTTAGCAATCAGACTCATGCGCATGGGCGCGAAGAAGAGACCGGCTTACCGTGTGATCGTCAAGGAGCAGCGGTCGAAGCGCGACGGCGCATACCTTGAGAACCTCGGAACCTACAACCCGACGCGCGAGCCCGCCGAGGTCAAGCTCGATCTGGCGCGCGTCCAATACTGGATCGAGCGCGGCGCGCAACCGAGCCCCACGGTCGATAGGCTCATCAAGAGCCAGTCGAAGGCGCAAGCTAGTCAAGAGTCTGGAGTCTAGAGTCGTGAGTCAAAGGCGTAAGATGCTTTCTGCTTTTGACTCCAGACTCCAAACTCCAGACCCCAGACTTTTATGAGAGAAGCAGTCGAGATGATCGTCCGCGAGTTGGTGAGCGACGCCGACGCGGTGGACGTGCGCGAGATCGCGCATGAACGCGCGACGACCATCGAAGTGCGCGTGGCGCAAGAGGACATGGGCAAGCTCATCGGTCGGCAGGGTAAGACCGTGCGCGCCCTGCGCTCTCTCCTGCACGCCGCCGGGATGAAGCAGGGGCATCGCTACGTCCTTGAGATCGTCGAATGAGCGGAGGGGATCAGGCGCGCGAGACGGACGGCGGGGAAGAGTTGGTCGCCGTCGCCCGCGTGGTCAAGACGCGGGGCGTGCGCGGCGAGGTCGCGGCGGAGCTGCTGACAGACTTTCCCGAACGCTTTCGTGGGCTTGAAGAGTTGATCGCTGTCACGCCCGCGCGCGAGCGGCGCACGCTCTCCATCGAAGAGTGTTGGCTGCACAACGGGCGCGTCGTCTTCAAGTTCGCTGGGTTCGACACGCCGGAAGCCGCGCGGGAGTTGGTCGGCTACGAGTTGACCGTGCCGGAGGCGGAAGCGGTCGAGCCCGAAGAGGGCGAGTTCTTTGAATGGCAGCTCGCGGGCTGCCGGGTTGAGACAATCGGCGGCGACGATCTAGGTGTTGTCGCCAGCATCTTGCACTACGGCGCGGCTCCACTCCTTGTCGTTAAAGACGACGCAGGGCGCGAGCAACTGATCCCGCTCGCCGAGTCAATCTGCGTCGAGATCGATACGGAGCGAAAATTGATCCGCGTCGATCCGCCGGAAGGACTGTTGGAAGCATAGAGGCTAGAGGTTAGAGATCAGTGAAAGACAGAACTAACCTCTAACCTCTAACCTCTAACCTCTACGATGCTACGTTTTGACATCATCACGATCTTCCCCGACTACTTCGGCGCGGTGTTCGACTACGGGATCGTGCGCCGGGCGCGCGCCGCGGGGCTCGTCCGTGTCGAGGCGCACGATCTGCGCCGGTGGACGAGTGACCGGCATAAGATCGTGGACGACCGACCGTTTGGCGGCGGCGACGGGATGGTCTTGAAGCCCGAACCGCTCTTCGCGGCGGTCGAGTCTCTAACGGGCGCGGGTGAGGCGAACGCTTTGGCGGGCACGCGCCAGCGCGTCGTGCTGCTCTCGCCGCAGGGCAAGGTCTTTGATCAGCGCACGGCGGAAGAGTTGGCGACTTGCGAGCAGGTCGTGCTCATCTGCGGTCGCTACGAGGGTGTGGACGAGCGCGTCGCCGAGACGCTTGTGACGGATGAAATCTCCGTCGGTGACTATGTCCTGTCGGGCGGCGAGCCTGCGGCGGCAATCGTCGTGGACGCGGTCGTGCGATTGATACCGGGCGCGTTGGGGAGCGAGACCTCTGCGGTCAACGAGTCGTTTTCAGAAGGGCTCTTGGACTTCCCGCACTACACGCGCCCGCCGGAGTTTCGCGGTCGCGCCGTGCCGGAAGTTTTACTCGGCGGCAACCACGCCGAGATCGCGCGCTGGCGCAGACGCGCCGCGCTCTTGAAGACCAGACGCAACCGCCCGGACTTGCTTGAGCACGCCGCGCTCACCGACGAGGAGAGAGCGTGGCTGGAAGAGATTGATAAATAAGCATTCAGCACTCAGGAGTCAGCAGTCAGCAAAACGGATTGGCTGAGTGGTGAGTGCTGAATGCTGAATGCTGAGTGCTACGATTGGAGTGAAATCATGAACCGTTTAGACGCTGTCGAGAAAACACAGACGACGAGAGAACTGCCCGACATTCAGCCGGGCGACACGGTGCGCGTCCACGTCAGGATCAAGGAGTCCGAGACGAAGGAGCGCATACAGATTTTCGAGGGGCTCGTCATCGGGCGCAAAGGCGGCAGTGTGCGCGAGACGATCACCGTGCGCAAGGTGAGCTTCGGCGTCGGCGTCGAGCGCATCTTCCCTCTGCACGCGACCATCGTGCAGCAGATCGAGGTGATGAAGCGCGGGCGCGTCCGTCGCGCCAAGCTCTACTACCTCAGAAACCTGCGCGGCAAAGCCGCACGTATCCGCGAGCGCGACACGCGCCAAGCGACCACCGCAAGCAGCGGTCAGGCGCAGGGCGCGTCAGCATCCAAGAAGGGATGAAGGCTGAAGCGTGACGGAAGACGCGGCGACACGGGAACGCACAGACGCGGAGCAACCGCGGAGCGAACCGCGTCGCCGCGTCGCCGCGTCTTCGGCTCCCCGTGTCACTCCTCCCGCGAAAGTCGGGACACTGTTTGAGGAAGAGGCGCGGCGCGGCGGGCATCGTTTGATCGCGGGGCTCGACGAGGTCGGGCGCGGCGCGCTCGCCGGACCCGTGGTCGCCGCCGCTGTCGTCCTCGACCCCGCGCGTCCCCTCCCCGCAGGTCTCAACGACTCGAAGAAGCTCACACGCCTCCAGCGCGAGCGCATCAGTGAGGAGTTGCGCAGCACGGCGCTCTGCTACGCCGTCGGTGAAGTCTCGCCGGAAGAGATCGACCGCACGAACATCCTCATCGCCACGCGTCGCGCGATGTGCGAGGCACTTCAGAAACTCTGCCCCGCCGCCGAATACCTGCTCATCGACGCGCTGCAACTGCGCGAGGTTCAGCTTCCGCAACGCGCCATCATCCGTGGCGATTCGTGCTGCGCTTCAATCGCCGCCGCCTCGGTCGTCGCCAAGACCTACCGAGACGCGCTCATGCGCAACTACCATGAAGAGTTCCCGCACTACGGCTTCGCCCGCCACGTTGGCTACGGCACGCGTGAACACTGGGCGGCGCTGCGCGAGCACGGCGCGTGCGCCATTCACCGACGCACTTTCCGCGGCGTGCTTGTCGAAGAGACGGAATGCGAAGTGGGCGCGGAGATCGTCGAATCGAAGAGCGACGCCGAATGAGATTGTAGGGGCAGAGGACTTGTTCCTACCCCTACAAATGAGAATCACGTCCTGCCTTTTGTCGTCGTCGAAAGCTTCACGCGTGGGCGGTCTGTGCGGTAAACTCGCAAGCGTTTTCCCGCTCGACAATTTCTCCTCGCTGAAAGCTCGCGAACGGGGGCGGCTTACGTCTTGCACATCGCCATTGACGCGCATTCGGTCGGCACGGGGCTCGCCGGTAACGAGACATACATCACAAACCTCATAGAGGCTCTGGCTGAGATCGACACGACGAACCGTTACACGCTCTACGTGACGAAGCCCTCGGCGGTCGAACGCTTCGACGGGCGCTGGTCGCATGTCTCTGTGCGGCGCACGCTCCCGCACACGCCGCTCGTGCGTATCCCCGTCACGCTCTCGGCGGAGTTGCGCCGCCGCCCTGTCGATCTCCTCCACGTGCAATACACCGCGCCGCCCTTCCCGCCGTGCCCGGTCGTCGCGACCATCCACGATCTCTCCTTCGAGCACTTGCCCGCGACGTTCAAGCGGCGCAGTTGGATGCAACTGCGCCTCACCGTGCGCCACACCGCACGCCGCGCGGCTCACATCATCGCGTCGTCCGAATACACGCGCCGCGACATCCTGGAGACTTACGGCGTCGCGCCGGAGCGCACGAGCACAGTCCCGCTCGCTGCCGCGCCGCATTTTCGCCCCATCCGCGACGAGAGAGAATTGCAACGCGTGCGCGACGTTTACGGCATTGCGGGCAACTACATTCTCGCGGTCGGCTCGATCCAGCCGCGCAAGAACCTGACACGCCTCGTCGAGGCTTATGCGAGCTTGCGCCGACAACGCGCCCACGATAAGCTGCCGCGACTGGTCGTCGTCGGGAAACAGGCATGGCTCTACGCGGAGACGCTGCGGGCGGTCGAAGCGAGCGGCGTCCGCGCCGATGTGATCTTTACAGGCTACGCGCCGGAAGCTGATCTGCCCGCGCTCTACTCCGGTGCGCTTTGCTTTGTTTACCCTTCCGTTTACGAGGGCTTCGGGCTCCCCCCGCTCGAAGCGATGCGCTGCGGCACAGCCGTCGTCGCGGGCAACCGCACGAGTCTGCCGGAAGTGGTCGGCGACGCAGGTCTTCTCGTCAACCCCTTCGACGTGGAAGAGATCGCCGCCGCCATTGCGCGGCTCATTGATGACAAAGATTTGCGAGCAACTTTGAGCGAACGCGGGCTCGCACGCGCCACACAGTTCGATTGGCGCGAGACCGCACGCCTGACCTTAGAGGTTTACAATCGAGCCACAGGAGGAACGATGAAGTATAAACGATGAACGATGAAGTGAAAGCATTGTGTCTTTAATTCATCGTTCATCGTTCATACTTCATCATTTCGATCATGCGGATAGCAATCTTGGGGACGCGGGGCATCCCCGCCAGCTACGGCGGCTTCGAGACGTTCGCCGAACAACTTTCCACCCGACTCGTCGCGCGCGGGCATCACGTCACGGTCTACTGCCGCTCGCACTACGTCTCGCCCCGCCAGCTCGAATATCGCGGCGTGCACCTCAAAGTGTTGCCCACGATCCGGCACAAATATCTCGACACGGTCGTCCACTCTTTCGTCTCCGCGCTGCACGCGACGGGCAAGTCCTTCGATGCCGCGCTCGTCTGCAACGCAGCGAACGCGCCGTTCACGCCGCTCCTGCGGCTCGCGGGCACGCCCGTCGCCATCAACGTGGACGGGCTCGAACACAAGCGCAAGAAATGGAACTGGCTCGCGCGCCGCTACTACCTCATCACGGAGAAGCTTTCGACCGTCTTGCCGAACGAGACGGTGACGGACGCGCGCGTCATACAGGAGTATTACCTCGCACGCTACAACCACCCGACGACGATGATCGCGTACGGCGCGGAGGTCTCGCGCACGCTCGACCGTCAGGCGGTGCGCCGCTGGGGGCTTGAGCCGAACCGCTACGTGCTCTACGTCTCGCGCCTCGAGCCGGAGAACAACGCGCACCTCGTCATCGAGGCGTTCTAGCGCGTCCGCACGCCGCACAAGATCGTCATCTTCGGCGACGCCCCTTACGCGCACGAGTACATCGAATCCTTGCGTCGCGGCGCGCGACGCGATCCGCGCATCGTGTTTACGAGCTTCGTCTTCGGCGACGCCTACCGCGCCTTGCAGCAGAACGCCTACTGCTACGTCCACGCGACCGAGGTCGGCGGCACGCACCCCGCGCTTCTCGAAGCGATGGGTTACGGCAACTGCGTGCTCACACTCGCCACGCCCGAAAACGTCGAGGTCGTTGGCGACGCTGGGATACCTTATGCCGACGCCGACGATCTGGAGACGAAACTGCGGCGCGTCTTAAGCGACGGCGCGATCGTCAACGCCTACCGCCAGCGCGCGCAGGATCGCGTGCGCGCGTATTACGACTGGGAGCGCGTCGTGGATCGCTACGAGAATCTTTTCGCGCGCATGGCTGGTCAGCCGGAGCCGCACGCCTCCGACAACTTTGTTGAATGGATCGAACGGGAAGAAGGCGCTGTCTCACGAAAACCCTAGGGGCGTCGTCTGGTTGCCCGCGCCGGCTATCACGCGCGCCGGACGCCGCGTCCACATTTCTATTGCCGTTCTCCCGGATAAATGATAAGTTGCGCCGCGCGTTCAAAGCGTAAGTCGCGCCCGCGCGGCTAGTCACAATCCTCCCAGACAGTCCTCGCTCTGCTCTCGGGTTCCCGTCGCCTTCACCGCCGCCCTCGATGCGCGCAAGATATCGTCGCTATCGCTAATCTCACCACTCAAACCATATGAATAACGATCCCCTCCAACTAATCGTCACGATCCTCGGCATTCTGAATGTAGTAATTGTGCTGGTTAAGCAGATTCCTAAACGCGCGGAAGAGCAGCACACTCTCGCTCCGGTCGGAACCGCGCCGCACGAGGCGGAGCGGCGCACGAAGAATCTGCTGGATTTGAGTTTCGTCCTGCTCTGCTCAGCGTTCTTCTCACTGCTCCTGATGGACTCGCTGGTCATCTCAGGGCGCTCTGCCTCGCCAGGAGTGGGCACGATCCTGGCGGTCGTTGTGATCACCGCAGTGGTCTTTGGCGTCATGTTCGGGGCTTGGCGGCTCAAGCAGAGCGAGATGGTGACGGGCTTCCTCGCCATCATGACGCTTGTGGTCTTGATCATCTCCCCCGGCGGACCCTTCCGCTCTTCTTATAACAACGCCGCCAAGGACGTACAGGTAGGACTCGAGTTGTATATCCCTGTCCTCACTCTCATCACGCTCGCGGCTGCCATGGTGATCTACTCTTTCGGTAGCCCGCTCAGCAACACGGTGGATCGGCGAAAACGCTACCTCGTCAGCTTCGTCCTCGGAGTCTTGGTGGTCGTCGGAGCGGGCGCGCTGGGACAGCATCTCGTCACGCGGGTCATGAAAGACCCGAATACGCCGAAGGTGGAGAGCGAGAAGGCTAAAAAACTGCTCAGCGATATCTCTGGCTGGCAACCCCAGCAGCGGCAGACCTTCTATCAACTTGCCGCAGAGATCACCTTGGCGCACAAGTATCAGGAAGATTACCAGCAGATCAGGAAACAGCAGGTGCAGCCGACGCCGACGCCCTCACCGACGCCGACGCCCTCCGCGTCGCCGACGCCACAGACCGCGCCGACTACGGCGGGTGCTCGACGCGCCGCGACGCCACCGACGCCGACGCCGTTCGCAACGCCGAGACCCGCGCGCGCCGCGGATGCGGATGCCGGAGTCGCGGATGCGGATGCCGGAACCGATGACGAAGATTCGTTGATGGGAGCGCGAAACGGGTCTCGCGACAAGAAGAAGATCGATACCTTGTTCACGTCGGCGGGTAGTGATCGGATCGACACGCTGCGGGATAGATTCCGCGACATGCCGATCAAGGCGCAGGAAAAATATTTGGCACAGCGCCTCGACTGGGTGCATCCGGTCGGACGCGGGCAAGCGCAGGCAAGCCTGCCCCTGACCGGCATCAAGATCGAGGATCGCTTCGAACAGATCGGGCTGCTCAGGCTCTTCGAGACACTCGACGAGCAGCCGAGCTTACGGCAGAAATTGCTGCGCGAGTTTCACCACTACCCGGGTCCCGTCGTCGATCAGTTTACGCCCGATTTGACAGGAATGATTTCCGCGACGCGCACAACGACAGAGCGGTCGAAACTCCCGCGCGTGATCCAGAACCTGCTGCCGGAAAAAGGGGACAAATATAAACTAGCTCTGTTCCCCGGATTCGATTCGAGCGAGTACAGCCCGAGCCTGCGGATGCAGTTAAGTCTGCCGGTCGAGGTTGAGTCGGCGATGGCTTACAGCGAGTATGCGCATCTTGCCTTACAGCTCTTGAAGGACAAAGCCGACAGCCCACAAGGCGATGCGCACTACAACGAAAACGCCGACGCCTTCAGGCAGATGAGCGACGCCTCGCAGAACGCCCTGAGGTACTACGTGGCGAACGACAAGTCGCTGACGGAAGTCCTTCGTGAGATGGCTCTGCTATCCAACATGGACTTCGACTTCGATGCCCTGACCAGAGGTGGAACTTCCGCACCGTACACTCTGAAATCGACGCTCGACGCGTATAGTCGATCCCTCCCTGCAACGCCGCCGAATGAGACGCCGTTGAAAAAACTTGCCTATAATATCGCCGCCAAAAACAACCGCAACTTAAACGAAACCATCCTCGGGCTGTTGAGCAAGGAAGACCCTAGCGTCCCGATTCAGCCGCTGTTCGAGAAGAGGGTCTTCGAGTTCGCCAAGAAGTTGGACGAATCTTTAACGAGCAATGCCAAGCAGGACTTCTTCAACGTCATCGTCGACCCCGTCTGGCCCGTCGTCAAAGACCTGCTCGGTAGTGCCACGGCCATACCTACGGGAGAAAACAACCTCGCTAACGCGCTCGATGTTTTCCGAAATGACCTATCCGATACCGAGCGCAATAACCTTCTGCACCAAATGGCGATCTCACTCTACCAGCCGGGCGGTGAATTCTCGCTCGACCCGATCAGCTTGCTCGTAGTTCAAGCCAAGACGTGGCGCGACACGGCGGCGCTGGTGTGCTCGGCGATCATCATGCTGCCTCTGCTGGTATTGTGCATCCTCCTCAGCGGCTATTTCACCCGCAAGCTGGTGGCGCGCGACCGTATGCGTGAACTCGTCTCGAAGGAACTGGAAGGGTATTCCCAGGTGTCGGACACTATCGGCACGCCTGTGGGTTTGTACGGGCGCGACGACGTGCTGCGAAACCTGCACAGCTTGGCGGAGCGCGGCTGGAGCACGATTGGCGTGGTGGGGCGGCGCGGCGTCGGCAAGTCGCGAATCCTCAACGCGCTCTCGAAGGCGCAGCCCGAGCGAGATGAATCGCCCGCCGTGAAAGTCTGGGTGGCTTCGCCGAGCCGGTTTCAAGAGGACGACTTCATCGCCAGCATCTTTGAGCGTTTGGCGAGTAGCACCGAGGGCGCCATCGCGAATTTCCTCGGAGCCAAGCCCCTCTCCATCCGCCGCATCGAGAGTCACGGGATGCGCGTCAGCCTCTGGTACTACGCGGGCGCGTTAACCCTTTTCCTAATTGTCATGTACCAGATGTACGACCGCCTGACGCGCGCCGACATCGTCATCACTTGGCTGCCCATCGCCGCGCTGCTCCTCAGCAGCCTCTTCCTGCTGCTCTACTACCTCTCCAAGCTCCAACCTGCCGATCTGTCGTCGTGGCTACTGCGCGACCGTGCGCACAACCCGCACACAGTGATGCTCTATCGCGAGGTTAACGAGGCGCTGAAGTTCCTTAATCAACGCGCGCGACAGTCGTCACCCAACCACGCGAAGCAGAGGAGTGCGGCGGTGCGCCACCTCGTCATGAATGTCCTGCTGGCTACGCTCCTCATCTCCCTGGGCTATTTCTTACTCGCGCAGCTTGGCGATCTGATTTCGGGGAGCGCGTCGTTTTGGGAAGTGGTGATCCCCCTGCTCGTCATCTCTGCGTCCATAGGGGGTTGGATATTCCTCTACCAGCAGAAGGACAATTCCGAAGAGAACGCCGCCGCGCGTGGACAGAGCATCATGTCGCTCATCGCCGACTACCGCTCGTTCGCTTCGACTATCGTCTACCGGCTCAAGCAGGGGGCGCTGGGTCAGTCGGCGGGGCGCAAGTTTTCGGTTCTGATCTGCATAGACGAGCTTGACAAGATCGTTGACTTCGAGGAGATTCGCGCCTTCGTCCGCCGCATCAAGGCGATCTTCGAGGTGCCCGGAGTTTACTACTACGTCTCGCTGGCTGAGGACACTCTCAAATCACTCTATCTCGGCGCGGCGGCGGGCAAGAACGAGATTGACAGCTCCTTCGATCACATCGTTAGAATCCCGCCGCTCTCCTGCGACGTGGGCGAAGAGATCGCCGCCAGCTACCTGCAATCCCACGGCGCAGACACTCTCCCCCCGCGCCTCGCGCGCACAATCGCGACCCTCTCCTACGGCGTCCCGCGCGATGTCATCAGGCGGTGCGACGAGTTTATCGCGCGCTCAGACGTGGCGAAGATTACGCCCGCTCAGATGGCACAGGAACTGAGGCAGATTCAGGCTGCTCTCGCTTACGAACTGCGTCAATTGTCGAGCCGGCAAGTGGAGGATTTCAGCCGGGATGCGCCGCGCGCCGCGCTGACCGCGCAGCAACTGCTCAGCAGCACGGACGGCTCCGACGCCGACCCGGAGCAATTACAACACAGGCTGGTGCTTTCTCTCTGGATCGTAGCCCTGACCGAAATCGCCGTCGCTTCGTTGAGCGACGAACGCTGGCGCGAGACATCCGACGAGTTCTGCCGCATCGGCTACAGGCTGCCGGTGGATCAGGTTTCCGATCTGCTCCCCGAAATCGAACGGCTGCACGCGAGCGTCGTGGCTTACGATGTGGAAGGGGCGCGGCACTAACGGCGTTCGGCACGCAATTCAACACGCCGTCATTTAATCGCCTTCGGGCTCACGGGCTTGGCGAAGATCGCGTCGGGGATCGTCGGGTTGAACTCGATTGACTCGTAGTTGATGCGCGAGGTCTTCTCGCCGTCGCGGTAGTGATCGATGGTGAAGGGGACTTGCACGCCGTTGAATGTTAGGTAACGCTCGACGCGATCCTCTTCGGTCACCTCGGCGTCTTCACCTTCCTTCGTCTTAATCTTGCGCTTGTAACTGCTCTTCGCGGGCAGACCGTCGCGCGCGCCGAACTCGAAATCCGCGACGAAGCCGTCCGGGTAGACGAGGCGCACCGCCTCGTTGCGCTTGGCGAGACCAGCCTCGCGCCGCCCCAGATAGCTCAGGCTCGCGCCGTCCTTGCGCCACGCGCCGCGCAGCAAATTATCTATGCTCGTGCGCATCGTCATGCGGAAGCTTTCGAGTCCGTCGGCGTCCATGTCCTTGATCGTCTTGGTCATGCCGTCGAAGACCCAGCCCTTCGTCAAGTCGAGGTTCGTCTGCACGTCGTGGACGCCCGGAGATTTAAAATCCGTGCGCTCGCGGTCGGGATAGATGAGGTAATCAATGAACGAAGAGGTTGACGCCGAGACGCCGCCCGCGATCTGCGTGAAGTAGCCGCGACCGGTGACCGACTTGATGTTGAGGTACGCGCCGCCGCCGAGCGACTCGACGGCGCGACGCAGGATCGCCTCTGCCTTCTCGTCAACGATCTGCGGGGGCGGCACCACGACTTTCGGCGTGGCTTCCGCCTTCGGCGTCGGACTCGGCGTCTGGGCTTGCGCCGACCCGACGGCGGACGAGAGCGCGAGAGCGCAACTGAGACAGAGCGCGAGCCGCGCGAGGTTATGTGTCGTGAAGTCTGTCCGGTTCATAAAAAGTGAAGGCTGTTCGGCTCGTTAAAAATTATGCGTCGCGCCTCCGTGCGCGACAGCGGGTTTGATGCGACTGACGAGGGAAAGGGTTTCAACGATCTTCGCAAAGTCGCTGAAACCCTTTAGCTCGTTGGCACGTCTTTGATGACCGCGCCGCCCGGCAGATCGCGCGTCGCTTAGTTGAGGCTCGGCGCGTCGGTCGCGTTAATGGTGATCTCGCCGTTCTCGTAATCCACGACGTACTGAGAAGCGCCCTTCCACATTCCCGTGATCGGCAGCTTCACCTTCTCGTCGATGTGCCGCTTGAGGAATCGCGCGCCGTAAGTCGGGCTGTAACCCTTCTCGGTCAGGCTGTCGAGCGCGCGCTCGGTCACACTGAGTGTGCGCCCCTGCGACTCCATCTGTCGGCGAAGCCTGCCGAGGTGGAGACCGGCGATCTGCTTGACCTCGTCCATCGTGAGAGGCGAGAAGACGACGATCTCGTCTATGCGGTTGCGGAACTCCGGCGAGAAGCGTTGCTCCGCAGCTTTCATCACTTCGTTCTTGACCGCCTTCACGTCGCCCAGAGTCTTCGTGCCGAAGCCCAGAGGCTTCTCGAACTTCTTGAAGCTCTCCGAGCCGAGGTTCGAGGTCATGATGACGATGGCGTCGGAGAGATATACCTTCTTGCCGCGCCCGTCCGTGAGCCAGCCCACGTCGAAGCCTTGCAGGAAGAGATTCATCAGCGTCGGCGAAGCCTTCTCCACTTCGTCGAGCAGCAGCACCGTGTACGGATTCTCGCGCAGCCGCTCGGTCAAGATACCGCCGCGTTCGCTGCCGACGATGCCGCGCGGCATCCCGATCAGCTTCTCGATCCCGATCGAGCCTTCCTGATACTCCGACATGTCTATGCGAACCATCTTCTCTTCGTCGCCGAACATAAACTCGGCGACGGCTTTCGCGAGTTCCGTCTTGCCGACGCCCGTGGGTCCGAGGAAGAGCAGCACCCCGTCGGGCTTGTAGTGCGACTCCTTGAGAGGTCCTTTGTTGAGTCGCAGGCGCTGGGCGACCGCCTTGATCGCCTCGCGCTGCCCGATGACGCGCCCGCCCAGATCGTCCTCTATCTTGGAGAAGCGGTCGGTCGTGTCGCGGAAGATCATGTCGCGCGGGATGCGCGACTCCTGCGAGATCACGTCAATGATGTGCTCGGGTCGCACGATCATGTTCTGCGGCTCGTTGATCTCGACCTTCACCGCCGCCGTGTCCAGCCAGCCGATTGCCTTGTCGGGCAGGTGGAGGTGGCGGATGTACTTCGGAGCCATCTCCAGCGCGGTCGAGATCGCGTCGTCCGAGATCGTCACAGAGTAGTTGCGCTCAAGGCGCGGGCGCACGCCGAGAAGAATCTCACGCGTCTCACTCAAAGTCGGCTCGTCAACTTTGACCAAACGGAAGCGACGCGCCAGCGCCTCGTCCTCGGAGATGTACTCCTTGTACTCGGTCAAGGTCGTCGCACCGATGATGCGCAGCTCGCCGCGCGCGAGCGCAGACTTGAACATGTTCGCCGCATCACTTGATGTGCCGAGCGCCGCGCCCGCGCCGATGATCGTGTGCGCCTCATCAATAAAGAGGATGAGATTATCTTTCTCCTTCACCTCATCAATGATGCCCTTGATGCGCTCCTCGAACATGCCGCGCAGCATCGTGCCCGCGACGAGTCCACCCATCTGAAGTTGCACGACGTGCGAGCCGCGCAGGCGCGACGGGACTTTGTCCGGCTCGAGTTCGATCAGACGCGCGAGACCTTCGACCACGGCGGTCTTGCCGACGCCCGGCTCGCCGACGAGCATGGGCGAGTTGGCGCGCTCGCGGTGGCAGAGGATTTCAATCATCTGCTGAATCTCTTGCTCGCGCCCGATGGTCGGCGCAATCTTGTCCATCCGCGCAAGG
>JAVXVR010000131.1:0-4503 GCA_032230165.1 Acidobacteriota bacterium
TCGAACAAATGGATAAGGAGATAACCCGACAGCAGCAGTGTCATCGCCCCCAGCACAGCTGGGTTAAGCTCAGCCTGAGTCCCGCGCGGCGTCCACAGGCGGACGACCTCCGGCAATATCTCGATGAAAATAGCTGCCAACATGAACCCTGCGCCCAGCGCGATCAGGTAGCGCAGCAGGTATCCCTCCCGTACTGCTGAGCCGGGGCGCGCGAGCAGCCAGCCGCCCAGAACGTTTGCCAGCGCTACCAGCGTGCCGAATAAGAGGAGTTCACCGAAAACGGTCATGGGAGAAGCAACGCCTTGTCTTAATTTCTACTTATGTGTGCCGTTAGCACGGCGCGCAACTATACAGGATGACAACAAAAAGTAATAGACATTGGCTAACAGGGGCAGTGCTTAAAATCCCGAAAAAACATCTTCCCTTAAGCAATACGCAGCTCAATTCACGCCATATTTACACTATATCGTGCTTAAAAATAATCGTTTTGCTCGTTGTTTTATCTTGACAGTGTCTTTTAATAGAGCGTACTATGCGCGGCGAGTGGAGGAAAGTGGCTCAAAGTGGGTTCATCAGAGCAGGTTACGCCGACCGTTTAAGTTCTACCTTAACTTTTAAGCAATCTCACCCCGTACGAACCGCCGAGACGCCCTATGTTACGAGGCAATTACACGGCGCGCATTGATTCAAAGGGGCGATTAAAAGTGCCAACTGCCTTCCGCCGCCACGTCCAGGAAAGCCAAGGGGCGGACGTTTATGTGACCAGCTTGACAGGTGAGAGCGTGCGAATTTACCCGCTCTCGGAATGGGAATCAATCGAGCAGAGGCTCGCGCTACTGCCCTCGATGGACCCGGCTCGCCGCAAGTTCCTTGACCGTACGAACTACTTCGGGCAGCAGGCGACGATGGACTCGCAGGGTCGCGTCCTGATTCATCCCTTGCTGCGTAAGAGTGCGGGCGTCGTCGGCGACGTGAGTGTGCTCGGCTATTTGACATACCTCGAGGTCTGGGAGCTTGAGCGATTCCAGCAGCGACTGCTCTCCGATCCATACACGGAAGAGGACGAGGCGGCAATCGCACGACTCGGAATCTGAAAACCGTGACAGGTGAACAGTGACAGGTGAAAAGAAACATACCAAGAGTTGTGGCTTGTCGTTCGCCCTCTGTATTGATCCAGTTACCAGTTACCTGTCACCTGTCATCCTTTTCTGCTCTTTGAACAAGCTCGCGGGGCGGTGGTGATGACTGCGCCCGGAGGGGGGCTGGGCGCGCCCCACCGCCCCGTGTTGCTCCAAGAATCGTTGCTGTATCTTGCGCCCGCGCGCGGCGGTCTCTTCATTGACGCGACGCTCGGACTCGGCGGACACAGCGAGGCGATTCTGGAGTCAAGCGCGGATGCGCGCGTCGTCGGTTTTGATCGCGACACAGCGGCAATCGCTTTCGCGACCGAGCGACTCGCGCGCTTCGGCGCACGCTTCCGCGCCGTGCACGCCGACTTTCGCGAACTAACGCGGGTGCTTGCTGAAGCGGGTGAACAGGAGTTGAGCGGCGTGCTGGCTGATCTCGGAGTCTCGTCGCTCCAGTTCGATTCGGCGGAGCGCGGCTTCAGCTTCCGCCACGACGCGCCGCTCGACATGCGAATGGACGCGAGCGGCGACGAAGAGACGGCGGCAGAGCTTCTCGCGCGGCTGCCCGAAGAAGAGATCGCGCGAGTGATCTTTGAGTACGGTGAAGAAAGACGCTCGCGAAAGATCGCGCGTTGGATCGTCGAGCGGCGCGAGCAGGGTCGCCCCATCGCGACGACGACCGAGCTGGCTGAGTTGGTCGCTCGCGCCGCCGGTCACAAGCGCGGCGAGCGGATTCACCCGGCGACGCGGACGTTTCAAGCGCTGCGCATCGCCGTCAACCGCGAACTCGAAGGGCTCGGCGAGTTCATCGAGACTGCAATTGATCTTTTACAAACCGGCGGGCGGCTCGTTGTGATCAGCTTCCACTCGCTGGAAGATCGGATCGTGAAGCGACAGCTCCGCCGCCTCGCAGGGCAGTGCGAGTGTCCGCCGCGCGCGCCCGCGTGTTCTTGTGGGGCGCGGCGAGTGGTTGAGATTTTGACGAAGCGCCCGGTCGTCGCGACCGAAAGTGAGTTGGCAGAGAACCCGCGGGCACGCAGCGCGAAGCTTCGCGCGTGCGTGAAACTTGACAAGGTGTGAGAGAAGCGCAAGTGGTGAAGTTGCCCCCGACCTACCTCGCCCGAAGACGCCTGACCCGAAGTTTCGTTGTTAACGCCTGAGACCGAACAGTGATGATGAGAAGGTTGCCCCCACAACAGTATGGGAACCCCCGCGTCCGGCGCGAGCGCGATTGGCGCGTGCTACGTCGGCAAGTCGTGCTCCTCGTCTGCGGACTGCTGATGGCTGGCGGCTTCGTGCTCGCCGTCGGGCAGCGTTTTGCGGCGGTGCGCTACGGCTACAGCAGCGAGCAACTGCGCGAGGAGCGCGCGCGCCTCATCGCCGAGCGCGAGCGGCTGCGGCTCGAACTCAGCGCGGCGACCGCGCCGAACTCGCTCGAACAAGCCGCGCGCGAGATCGGGATGCAGCCCGCGAGCGCTTCTCAGATCGGCGACGCACGCGCGGGCGAAGGGCGGCAGACGCCGTCGCCGCGTCCGGTGATGACGGTCGGCGCGCGCGTCGGCGTCGTGCGTCAGCGTTGAGTAAAGTTTTCCACGTCTGCGCGAGCCCGCTCTCCCCGCGCGCCGCGCCGACGCCGCAGAGTTTGACGCCCCTAAGTCGCTGAAGCCTTCGCGACAGCCGCGTCCCCGATTGTGAATTAGCCGAGAGAGTGACGCTCAAATTATGCCGGAACGCTCCCACGCGCGCGCCAACATTCGACCCGACAACTCGCGGCAGCGAACTTCTTTCGTCGTCCTCTTCATCGTCCTCTGGATGCTCGTCATCGGCGGGCGACTCGCCTACCTGCAAATCTTCCAGCACGAATTTTTGAGCGACCGCGCGCGGCGGCAGCAACAGGCAGCAGTTGAGATTAATGGTGTGCGCGGCTTAATCCTCGACCGGCAGGGAAGAGAACTCGCGCGCAGCCTCGATGTCGATTCGTTCTTCATCGTGCCGAAAGACCTCGGAGACGCGCACGCGACGGCGCAAGCCTTGTCGCCGCTCGTCGGCGCGGATGCCGCGACGCTCGAAGCGCGCTTCGTGCAGGCGAAAGAATCGGGGCGCGGGTTCTGGCTCGCGCGCGAACTAGAGCCGGAGCAGGGAGAGAAGATCAGGGCATTGAAGCTGAAGGGCGTGCAGGCGAGCAAGGAGTCGAAGCGCTACTACCCGAACGGCTCGCTCGCGGCGCACGTCGTCGGCTTCGTCGGCTTGGACGACGCGGGGCTCGCAGGCGTCGAGAGGTTTCAGAACGCTTCGCTCACGGGCGACGCGGGACGGCTGACGGTGAGCCGCGACGCGCGTCATCAGCCGTTCGAGAGCGCGGAGCGTGATCCGAAGGCGGGCGAGTCCGTCGTGCTGACGATTGATCAGAACATTCAGTATCAGGTCGAGAGTTCGCTGGCGAACGCGGTCGAGAGCACGCACTCGAAGTCGGGCATGGCGGTCGCGCTCGATCCGCACACGGGCGAAATCCTCGCCCTCGCCAACGCGCCCACCTTCGACCCGAACGCGGCGAAAGACGTTTCGGCGGAGGCGCGCACGAACAGGGCTTTGCAGTACACCTACGAGCCGGGCTCGACCTTCAAGGTCGTCGCCTACTCCGGCGCGATTGAAGAGCGACTGGTGAAGCCGACCGACATGATCGACTGTCAGATGGGCTCGATCACGATCTACGGTCGCACGATTCACGACTCGCATCCGCACGGCGTTTTGACCATCACCGAAGCCCTCGCGCAGTCGTCAAACGTCGCGGCGATCAAGCTCGGCATGAAGCTGGGCGACGCGCGCCTCTACGACTACGTCCGTCGCTTTGGCTTCGGCGAGCGGACGGGCGTCGAGCTGCCAGGTGAGTCGAAGGGCATTCTTCGCCCGCTCAATCGCTGGCAGAAAACTTCCATCGGCTCTGTCCCGATGGGTCAGGAGATCGGGGTGACGCCCGTGCAGGTCGCCGCCGCGTTCGGCACGATTGCGAACGACGGGTTGAGGATCGCGCCGCACATTATTAAAGAGGTGCGCGACGCGGCGGGCATCGCCGTCGCGCGCGAGCAGCCGGAACAACATCAGGTGGTGAGCCCGGAGACGGCGCGCACCATTCGTTCAATGCTGGAGATGGTGACGCTCGACGGCACGGCGAAGGCGGCGCAACTCGACGGCTACACGGCGGCGGGCAAGACCGGCACGGCACAGAAGATCGATCCGAAAACGCACGCCTACTCGAAGACGAAGTACGTCGCCTCGTTCGTCGGCTTCGCGCCGGTCGAGAATCCGGCAGTGGTCATCATCGTCGTGTTGGACGAGCCGGGCACGGCGATCTACGGCGGCACGGTCGCCGCGCCGG
>JAVXVR010000352.1:0-5197 GCA_032230165.1 Acidobacteriota bacterium
ACATTCAAGCGCGGCGTCTGAAGGGTAGAAGTTCGGCGCCGCTTCCCGTTCGAGCTTCGTCTGACAGCAACGACAACTCTCGCCCCGAACCGTTCGACGTGTGAGCGCGCATGGCTGACGTGAGTCGCCGCCCGCCGCGCGTAAGATTGATGAAGCAGACCTTCCGTCAACGTCTTGTCGCCGCCACGCTGCTCGCCGCTTTATTAGCGACGACTCCTGCCGTCCCTTCTCGCGCCCGGCAAGCGCCCGACTATGATCTCTTGATCACGAACGGGCGCGTCGTCGATGGGACGGGCAACCCGTGGTTTCGCGCCGACGTGGGCGTCCGAGGTGGTCGCATCGTGCACGTCGGTCGCATCCCCGCGTCGCAGGCGCGACAAGTCATAGACGCGCACAACCAGATCGTCGCGCCGGGCTTTATAGACGTGCACACGCACGTCGAGGGCATCTACGCTCAGCCGGCGGCGGAGAACTTCGTGCGCATGGGCGTGACGACGCTCGTGACGGGCAACTGCGGCACGTCCGCGACGAACGTCGGCGAGTTCCTGGGTCGCACGAAAGAGACGCCCATCGCCGTCAACCTCGCGACGCTCGTCGCGCACGGGTCTGTGAGGCAGAAGGTGATGGGGCTCGCCGCGCGCGAGCCGACGCCCGAAGAGCTGCGGCAGATGGAGGGAATCGTCGAGCAGGCGATGAAAGACGGCGCGGTCGGGCTCTCGACGGGACTCATCTACGTGCCCGGCACTTACGCAAAGACCGACGAAGTGGTTGCGCTCGCGCGCGTCGCCTCGCGCTACGGCGGCGTCTATGCCACGCACATGCGCAGCGAGGGCGAGCACGTTGCCGACGCGATCCGCGAGAGCATCGCGATCGGCGAGCAGGCTAACTTACCCGTAGAGATTTCGCACTTCAAGATCGCGAGCAAGAAGCTGTGGGGCGAGAGCCCTCTGACGCTCGGGCTCGTGCGCGAGGCGCGTGCGCGGGGCTTGACCGTCACGGTCGATCAGTACGCCTACACGGCGAGTTCAACTTCGCTCGATTCACGCTTGCCCTCGTGGCTGCTCGAAGGCGGGCGCGAGGAAGGGAAGAAGCGTCTCGCCGACGCAGCGACACGCGAGCGCGTCCACCGCGAGATGAAGGACGGGCTCAAGCGCGGTGGTCTCAAAGACTACGACTTCGCCGTCGTCGCGAGCTACCGACCGAACCCGGCATTCAACGGCAAGTCCATCGCACAGATCACGCTCGAAACGAAGAAGAAGAAGGACGTGGACAGTCAGATCGAGCAGATGCTCGAGATGTATGCGGCGGGCGGGGCTGGGATGATCTACCACAGCATGAATGAACAGGACGTGCAGACGATCATGCGCGAGCCATTCACCATGATCGCGTCTGACAGCGGCGTGCTCCGTCTCGGCGAAGGCGTGCCGCACCCGCGCGGCTACGGCAACAACGCGCGCGTGCTCGGTCATTACGTGCGCGAGCTTAAGATCATCACGCTCGAAGACGCGATCAGGAAAATGACCTCGCTCCCGGCACAGTCGTTCCACCTCGCCGACCGTGGACTTTTGCGCGAAGGCTTCGCCGCCGACGTAGTCGTCTTCGACGATCAGCAGATCAGTGATCGCGCCACTTTCGCCGAGCCGCATCAATATCCGGTCGGTCTCAGCTATGTCATCGTCAACGGTCAAGTCGTGCTCGCAGGCGGGCAGATGATGAAGGCGCGTCCCGGCGCGGCGTTGCGCGGCGCGGGCGCGAGTTCTTGAGCGATAATTGTTCTTGCCACGGGCAAACGTCCGGTGTATAAGGTTGAGCATTGTTCTAGCGGTAAACCTTACCGGTTACTAAGTCCAAAAGTAGTTCGCACTCTTTGTAAATCCCGGCGAAACGCCGTCTCAAGCCTTGAGCGCGCGGTCTGGGATTTCCCGGCACAAACCGAATCTTCATTAGAGATGAAAAGGACGCACCCCATGAGAAATTACCGAGAGATCGCATGTCGAATGCTGGTTCTGACGCTCGTGTTTTGCGCGAGCCTCGGCGTCGCGCGTGCGCAAGAGATCACAGGCTCGCTCAATGGCACGGTCAAGGACACGACCGGCGCGAACGTCGCGGGCGCGTCCGTGACGGTTACCGACGAAGACAAGAAGATCGTCGTGCGCACGGTCACGACAGGCGACGACGGCGGATACTCTGTGCCGTCGCTCCCTTCAGCTAATTATTCGGTGACGGTCGAAGCCCCGAATTTTAAGAAGGCTGTCCAGACCCACGTCAAGCTCGACGTGAACCAGCGCCGCACGCTCGACATCCAGTTGGAAGCCGGGAACATCTCGGAGGTGGTGACGGTCGAGGCTAATCCTCTGACGGTGGAGTTGACGACGCCAACCGCCTCGACCACGATCAGTGGCGCGCAGGTGCGCGAGTTGTCAATTAACAATCGCAACTGGGTGTCGCTCATGACGCTCGCGCCCGGCGTTACCAACGACCTCGACGACCTGCTTTTCACGGGCACGCAGAACCCGGAGACGCAAGTCGTCAACCGCATGCTGATCTCGGTCAACGGCGCGCGCAGCACGCAGAACACTTTCACCATTGACGGCGCGGACATCACCGACCGCGGCTCGAACCTGACGATTCAGGCTTATCCGAGCGTTGACTCCATTGGCGAGTTTCAGGTCTTGCGCAGTCTCTACCCGGCGGAGTCGGGTCGCAGCGGCGGCGGGCAGGTCAACATTGTGACGCGCTCCGGTCAGGATAAGTTTCACGGCGGCGGCTTCGAGTTCATCCGCAACGAGGCGTTCAACGCCAACGACTTCCAGACTAACCGCACTCCTTCCCTCGCCTCGACGCTCGGTAGAGACTCCTCGAACGGGAAGATCAAGCGCCGCCCGTTCCGCTACAACAACTACGGCTTCACCATCGGCGGTCCGGTTTACGCCCCGAACTTCGGCGAGGGCAATGGCCGCTGGATTACCAAGCTGGACAAGACCTTCTTTTTCTTCTCGCAGGAGAACCGCATTGACAGAACCTTCCCGCTGCTTGGTCCCGCGACCGTGCCCGACGCACTGTTGAAGCAGGGAATCTTCCCGATCCCCGTCTGCCTGAGGGCGACGGGAACAACCTGCACGTCCATCCTGCCCGCGGGCACGCCCATCGGCAACGCTGTCCCGCTGAGCAACGTCGCGCAGCAGTACATCTCCCAAGTCTGGAACAAGGTTCCCAACCCGAACAACCCCGCGCTCTACCAACTCAGCTTCCCGGCGCTCAACGTCGCGAAATTCAACCAGCAGATCATCAAGATCGATCACAGCTTCACGAGCAAGTGGAACGCCTTCTACCGCTACGAGCACGACAAGATTCCGACGCAGGACGCTGACGGGACAATCGGCACCCGCGCCGGAATGCCCTTCGTCAACACCACGTCGTCCAACTCGCCCGGCAGGACGCACACGCTCCAGACCACCTACTCCGTCAGCCCGAACCTGATCCTCGAAGGTCGCTACACCTACGGCTACGGCGCGATCTTCATCAGCACCACGGGGCTACTCGGGAAGAACGTCTCCCCGATCTCCGTCCCGCTCGCGTACCCGAACACGCGCGACATTGATCCGATCGTCGGCGTCGCCGGGTTTAACACCCTCACCGGCTTCGGCAACTACATTGACCCTTCGTCGAAGCAGAACTTCAGCGGCAGCGCGACGTGGATTCACGGCAACCACACGATAAAGTTCGGCAGCATGATCACCGGCTACAGCAAGATGGAGAACGCGCTCGGCGGCACCGCCCAAGGGCAGTTCAACGCCTTCAACAACAGCACGACCAACGGGAGCGTTCTAGCCGATCCGAGTACCGCCTTCAACACGGCGCTCAACCGGATGTTCCAGTCGTGGGCGAACTTCATGCAGGGCAACCTCGTCACCTTCACGCAGAACAAGTTCGACCTGACGGCTGACCTCCGCGAGAGGGGGGTCGAATCTTACGCCCAAGACGAGTGGAGGTTCCGTCCCAACGTGACGCTCTACTATGGCGTGCGCCACTCCTACTTCGGTCCCCTGTGGGATCGCAACGGCCAGCTGACGAACTTCGTCCCGTCGCTGTGGAACCCGGCAGCCGCGCCGCAGGTGACCGGAGCCGCCCTCAGAGTCAACAGCCCCGGCAGCAACTTCTGCAACGGCTTGATCGTCAACTCGCAGTTCACCGGCACAGCCTCCGGCAACTTCATCAACTGCAAGCCGACCGTCTCGCCGTGGGGCAAGTACGTCTACGACGTTTCGAAGCACGACTTCGCGCCGCGCGTCGGTCTCGCTTGGGACCCGTTCGGCAAGGGCAAGACTTCGATTCGCACAGGCTACGGCATCTATCACGAGCAGATTTCAAATTCTGCGGTCGAGCTGTTCCTCGGTCAGAACCCGCCGTTCCAAGAGACGGTCAGCATCACCAACACGAGCCTCGATCAGCCAATCCCGTCGGGGCAGACGGCGGCGGGCGTTGCCTCGGCGACCGTCCAGTCGCTGCGCGGCATCTCGCCCGACTTCAAGACTCCCTACATGCAGCATTGGTCGCTTGACTGGCAGCAGCAGTTCGGGAGCAAGACCGTCGTGACCGTCGGTTACTACGGGTCGAAGGGCACGCACCTCATCGGCTTCACCGAGCTGAACGAGATACCGCCCGGCAGGGCTCTGAACTCGCAGTGCGCGACCGGCACCAACACCCTTCAGAATCCCGGCAGCGGCGGCACCGTTCCGTGCCTCCCCGCGGGGAGCGCGCTCTTCGCCGCCGGCACGACAGCCGAAAACTTGATTGAGCAGATACGCCCCTACCGCGGCTACCGCTCGATAGATATGCTGGAGACGCGCTACAACTCGAACTACCACAGCATGCAGTTTTACGCCCAGCACCGCTTCACGGGCGCTTCGCAGGTGAACCTCGCCTACACCTGGTCGCACAACCTGACGGACAACCAGACCTCGTCGAACAGCGTCGCGCCGCAGAACAGCTACGACATCCGCAGCGACTACGGTCCGGCGACGCTCGACCGCCGCCACGTCATCACGGCTAACTACATTTACGAGCTGCCCTTCTATCGTAAACAGGAGGGCTTCGTCGGCAAGATGCTGGGCGGCTGGCAGGCGTCGGGCATCATCACGCACTTCACGGGCTTGCCCTTAACCATTACCACTTCGAGCTTCGACCCGGCGGGTCT
>JAVXVR010000399.1:0-2752 GCA_032230165.1 Acidobacteriota bacterium
TGACTGAGTGAGTGCCGTAGCGGTTCTCTTTCATGTTGCCGCACTTCTAGCATCCAGAAGAAGTGGGTAGCAACTAAAGTCTTGCACTAAAGTGCATAGTTTTGCACTAGCGTGCTGGAACAATAAATCTCAGCGCGTCGAAGAGATCATCATTCAACGCGCAGCCTTCCGCGACGAACCGTGCCCGGTAAAAATTTTCATCGCCACGTTCCAACATCCCGCGCCCGTTGTGCTATCGTTCACACCTCAAACAAATTTTATTCAGGTGGGGCACGGTGTCGGAAACGATCTCTTTAGAGCCGGAAGAAGTCGGGGCGAATCAGTCGGCGGGGCTGCCCGCGTGCCCCGTGTGCGGGCGTGGGTCGGAGGCAGGGCTTGTGCCGCTCGCGTCGCTCGACGCGGAGTTGCAGGCGATTACGTCAGCGAACGCGCCTGCGGGTCACGTCGTCGCAGAGGTTTGCCCGCGCTGCCTTGAGTTGTTCCGCCGCGCGCAGGTGCAACTGCATACGGACGCGGCGGTCTTCGAGCAGGGAGGCAGGGTGCTTCCCACCCCCTTGCGCCTCGGCGCGGACGAGCGATTCACGGGGCGCGGCGTGACGGTCGCCTTCCTCGATTCGGGCTTCTACGCGCACCCCGATCTCACCACGCCCACAAACCGCATCCTCGCTTACCACAGCATCATCAAAGACGACACTTCGACGCTCGAAACGCCCGACGTGGCGAGCTGGCACGGCATGATGACCTCTGTCGTCGCCGCCGGAAACGGCTCACTCTCAAACGGTTTTTATCGCGGCATCGCGCCCGAAGCGAACGTCGTGCTGGTGAAGCTCGCGCGGACGGGTCGCATCAGTGAGACGAACATCCGCGAGGGTCTGGAGTGGGTGCTCACACACAAGGACGAGTACAAGATTCGCGTCGTCAACATCTCGGCGGGCGGAGACTTTCAGCAGTCGTACCTGCACAACAAACTGTCGCAGACGGTCGAGCGTGCCGTCAGTGTCGGGCTCGTGGTCGTCTGCGCGGTCGGGAACGCCGGCATGTCGCCGGGTCATCCGGTCTTGCCGCCCGCGTCGTCGCCTTCAACGATTGCCGTCGGCGGGTTAGACGATCAGAACTCGTTAGATCGCGCGCGTCGCGGCATGTACCGCTCGTCCTACGGACCCACCTTCGACGGCTTGCAGAAGCCTGAGCTGATCGCGCCCGGCATCTGGATCGCCGCGCCCATCCTGCCGCACACGCCGACCGCCGCCGAGGCGGAACTCTACGCCACGCTCGACCGCGCGCAGGACGCCGAGCTGCGCGCCATCATCGAGACGCACGCTGAAGTGGATCGCGATCTCTCAGGCTCGCTCGATCTCCCCACGCCGCTCTTGCGTCACCTTATCGCCATCAAGCTGCACGAGGCGGACGTCATCAGCGAGAACTACAAGTACGTGGACGGCACTTCATTCTCCGCGCCCATCGTCTCTTCCGTCGTCGCCTGTATGCTCGAAGCGAACCCAGAGTTATCGCCGCAGCAGATCAAGCGTATCCTCATCGACACGGCGGAGCGTCTGCCCGGCATAGACATTGACCGGCAGGGCTGGGGCGTCGTCAACCCCCGCCGCGCCGTCGAAGTCGCGCTCGCCCTGCGACACGTCGCACCATGATTGAATCATTTAGTGCGGTGATTATTTATCTGTGCGCTGGAGGCAGCAAGATGCTCATACGAAACCGAGAACACTATTTCGTCACTCGCCTGTGCCCTTATGGCTGCGTTGAATTTCTATGAGCGGCGTGGACGATTGCGTATTCTGCAAACTCTTGTCGGGTGAGCTTGAAGTTAGCATGGTTCATCAGGACGAGACGTGCTCGGCTTTCATGGACGTTCAGCCCGTCAACACCGGTCACGTGCTGGTCGCGCCCAACAGGCACGCGCCCCGGCTCGCAGACTTGCGCGCGGAGGAGGGCGCACAGATGTTTCGCGTGGCGCATCGCGTGGCGGGGGCGCTGCGGGGCAGTAGTGGCATCAGGTGCGAGGGCGTGAACTTCTTCCTCGCGGATGGCGAAGCCGCCGGGCAGGAGGTCTTTCACGTCCATCTACACGTCTTCCCGCGCTACGCGGGCGACGGCTTCGGTCTCAGACTCCCTCCGACGTATTCGCAGAAGCCCGACCGCACAGAGTTGGACGAGACGGCGGCGAAGATTAAAGACGCCTTCGCGAAGAGTGATACAACCGCGCCGTAACCTTGCACTCGGCTTGACTGAGAGCCAGCCCTGTCTCTCGTCTAACCACCCGTCCTAAAATCTCGCCGCGACTATTCGCCGCAAGGCTTCTTCCGATCATGACGCGAGCGACAAACAACGACGTACGGCTCCGTGACGGCTCAACCATCGTCATCATCGGCGGCGGACCTGCGGGCTCGGCGTGCGCGATCAAGCTGTTGCAAGGGGCGCGCGCGCGCGGGCTTCGCCTGCAAGTCGTCATCTTCGAGGGCAAGGATTTCAATGTTCACACGAACCAGTGCGTCGGCGTGTTGTCGCCGCCGATTGAGGAAGTCCTCGCTCGCGATCTCGAAGTCCATCTGCCGCGCTCGCTCGTCAAGCGGCAGATTTTCGGCTACCGGCTGCACGGCGCGCGCGAGAACATACTGCTCACCGGGCACGGCGCGACCGCCTCGGACGCGCGCTACTTCCGCGCGACCTATGCCGTCGAGCGCGCAGAGTTCGACCGCTTCATGTTAGAGCGTGCGCGCGCTGCGGGTGCGCGCGT
>JAVXVR010000434.1:0-4233 GCA_032230165.1 Acidobacteriota bacterium
AATAGCATCTCGTGCGATTTCACCCAGTATCTTGATTACCTGTTTAAAACGCGAGGGCTGGTCAGGTGGCAGTACCTTTTTGCTGGCACGAAAAATCTGGTGGATTACCCCGCGCATGAGCAGTTCATTCATAAAACATTAACAAGATTGTTTGGCGAAACACTATAGCCCGAGAAGAAAGTAAAGGGCGGCGCGCTCAAAATTCTTTATCGCCGGAGCGAGCATCGCATGAATAATTTCGATTCGGAGATTAGATCACCAGCGCGGGTCGTGAACCGTCTTTTCCACAGAAGTCTGGGGCGGTGAAGGATTGAGTTGAAAGGTCTCTAATGGTAGTCCTCGCTCGTACAGTTCCACTCGTCTCCTGCATCATGCCAACAGCAGACCGCCGCCCGTTCGTCGCGCGCGCGGTCGAATATTTCCTGCGGCAGGACTATCCGAACAAAGAGCTGATCGTCGTTGACGACGGCGCGGAGGCGGTCGCCGATCTCATGCCGGTGGATGAGCGCGTGCGCTACTTTCGTCTTGATCGGAAGTTGACCGTCGGGGCGAAGCGCAACTTCGCGTGTGAGCAGGCGCGGGGCGAGATCGTGGCGCACTGGGACGACGACGATTGGCATGCGCCGCGTCGTCTGAGTTATCAAGTGGGGTCGCTCGTGCGCGAGGGCGCGCAGGTGTGCGGCATCCGCACGCTGCTGTTCTACGACGTGCGGAGCGGGCGCGCGTGGCAGTACGTCTATCCGGCGTCGCGCAAAGTTTGGGTGTCGGGCAGCTCGCTCTGCTACCGGCGCGCGTTCTGGGAGCGTAATCGCTTTCGCGAGATCAACGTCGGCGAGGACGCGCGCTTCGTGTGGGAGAGCCGGGGCGGGCGCATCGTCGCGCTCGACGATTCGACCTTCCACGTCGGCATCATCCACGGCTCGAACGTGAGCCCGAAGCGCACGGGCGGCAGCTACTGGAAAGCGTACCCGGCGGAAAAGGTTCGCGGGCTGCTCGGCGACGACTGCGAATTCTACGACGCACTGTCGTCAAGCGCTGACGTGAGCGAGCACGTCCCGACACCGCGATCGAATCAAAGCTCGACGCGCGCACCGGTCAAAGGTGACGCGCCGAAGGCTCTCGTCGCCGCGGCTTACGGCGTGGGCGACATCCTGCGTGTGACGCCGCTCGTTCGAGTGTTCGCGCGCCTCGGCTATCAGGTGGACGTCGTCGTCGCGCCCGATTACGCGGAGACGGCGACGCTGCTCGAAGGCGCGGCGGAGATTCGCAAGCTTTTCGTCTGCGAAAACTTCCGCGCAGACCGTGGGCGACGCAGCGTCCCCGGTCTCGACTCGCAACTTTACGACTGTGCCGCCTTCACACTCTGGGCTGCGCCGTTCAAGCGACACGTGCGCGCGCACCGCACGTTCGAGTTCGCGCAAAGCGAGTGGCTGCGTGAGGGCGACATCGCGTGCGTCGAAAAGATCGCGCGCGCGGTCGGCTGGGAGGGCGCGCTGCCCGCGCCGTTCGCGTTGGCGTCCAGTAGGCGCTTCGAGCTGCCGCCCGGTACGGTCGCGCTGCATCCGGGCTGCAAGCCCGACTGGCAGTGGAAGAAGTGGCACGGCTTCCCAGAGCTGTCGCGACTCCGCCCGCACGCGGTCGTCGTCGGCACGGAGTCTGACTTGCAAAACGACGCGACCTACTTCCGCGAAAACTTCGAGTGGTCGCACGGCGTCCGCAGTTTCGTCGGCGAGCTTTCCCTGCGCGACACGGCGGCGCTCATACGCGACTCAGCCGCGCTCGTCTCGAACGATTCGGGGCTCATGCACCTCGGCGTCGCGCTCGGCACGCCGACCTTTGGCGTCTTCGGCATCACAAGCCCGCGCCGCGAGACGATCCCTTCGCCCTTGATGCACGCTGTCACGAAGGGGCTCGACTGCGAGCCTGCGTGCCGCAAGAAGGCTTGGGGGCGGCGCGACTGCGAGCGACATCTCGAATGCTTGAAGACTCTGACCGCAGGGGAAGTCTTCGAGCGCGTCGCACAGTGTGTGCCCGCGTTGAGAGGGGCGTGCGCACGCACGACGACGGACGACACGGCAATCGCAGCCACGTCGCATGGCGACGCTGCGACGGTGCGTGAAGAAATTGTTATGACCACCGACGCAGCCACAGTGACGCGCGACGCGGCTGCGGCGCGCGGCTCTTCGATCATGCGCAACACGGCGGCGACGCGACAAGCCGATGCGAGGCGCGAGCAGGAGTCGGCGCGCGTGGGCGACGGCGTGGACGAGTTGAGCCTCACCTATTATGGCTACGTCTTCGACGCTTCGGGCTACGGTCACGCGGCACGCGCCTACATACATGCGCTCAGTTGCGCGGGCATCAAGCTTTCGGTCGTCGATCTGGCTGGACACAGGCAGCGACAGGTGCGCGACCGCCTCGTCGAGTCGCTCATCGGTCGCCGTCTCGACTCGGACTTCCATCTCTTCCACGGCATCCCGCCGCAGTGGGCGGCGCGCGCGTTCCGCTTAAAGAACGCCATCGGCATGACGGTTTGGGAGACCGACGCGATGCCCGCGCAGTGGCGAAACGCCTTGAACCACGTGCTCGAAGTGTGGCTGCCGTGCGAGTTCAACGTCTCGGTCTTCCGCCCCGCGCTCGAGCGCCCCGTCTTCAAACTCCCGCACCCGATCCTTCCGGTGCATGTGAACGGCGACAGGGTCGAGCCCGACAAGTTCCTACGCGTCGCCGACAGCGACTTCGTTTTCTACAGCCTCTTCGAGTGGCAGGATCGCAAAAGCCCGCAGGGTCTCATCGAGACCTACCTGCGCGAGTTCAAAGACGAGAGCGACACGGTTCTGATCGTCAAGACGAACCCGAACGCCGCGCACGCGGCAACGCGCGGGTTGGAAGAGGCGCGAAAGAAGACGCAGTCGCGCGCGCGCGTCGAGGTGCGCGCAGAAGGCTGGAGCGTCGCGCAGGTCGAGGCGCTGCATGAGCGCGGCGATTGCTACGTCTCTCTGCATCGCGGCGAGGGCTGGGGCTACCCGCTCTTCGAAGCCGCGTCGCGCGGCACGCCCGTCGTCGCGACCAACTTTTCGGGTCCCCTCGAATACCTGAGCGCGGAAGATCACGCACTCGTGCGCTACCGACTCGCCGAGGTGCGCCAGCCCTACATCTACTACCACCCGCGTATGCGTTGGGCGGAGCCAGACCTCACGCACGCCGCCGAACTGATGCGCGGCGTCTATGCAAATCGAAACCGCGCGCGGGCGCAAGCCGTGCGGGCAGCCGCGCGTCTGCGCGAACAGTTCTCGCTCGAAGCAGTCGGGCACGCAGCGCGCGCGAAGCTCCTCGATCTCTTGAGCCGGACGCAGCCGCACAAGCACAGGCGCGTCTTGGCGGCGGGTCGCGCGAAGAGTCTCGCGCCCGCCGCGCCCGTCCCCGCCGCGTGGTACGACGCCGACTACTTCGAGCGCGGAATCAAGAGCAACTGGTCGCGCGGCTACTCGTGGCGGCAGTTCGAGGGACTGTTCCGGCAGACCGCTTCGTTCCTCGCGGAAGTTTTTCCCGAAGCCGACTCGTACCTCGACGCGGGCTGCGCCAGAGGCTTCCTCGTGCGTGCGCTGCGCGACGCGGGCAAAGACTGTCGCGGCTTCGACCACAGCGCGTGGGCAATCGAACACACGGACACTGCGACGCGACCCTTCGTCGCACACGCCGGCGTCGAAGACTTCGAAGGAAAGCGCGACTTCGACGTCGTACTCGCCTTCTCGCTCCTCGAAAGCCTGACCGAAGATCAAATCCGCGCGTTCCTCACGCGCGCGCGCGAGCACACGCGGCAGGCTCTCTTCGCCGTCATCACGTCTTTTGAGACAAACGAAGAGAGGGAAGCGTATCTGTCGGGCAGTCGCGACCTCTCGCAGATCAGTCTGCGCCCGCGCGCGTGGTGGCACGAGCAGTTCTTAGCGGCGGGCTGGCGTCAGGACGCGCTCGACCGCGTCGCCGAGCGCGCGTGCCAGCGACACGAGCTGCCGACGCGCATGGGCTGGAAAGTCTTCGTCTATGCGCCCGCTTGAGCGGCAGAGGCTACGCGCGCGTGCGAAAGCGGACGAGAGAAGCTCTCGATGAAATACATTCACGGCATCCCATACGTGAACCGTCCAGACCTGCTCGCGCTGGCGGTCGAGAGCGTGCGCCCGCTGTGGGCGAACACCGTCATCATTGATAACTACGAGGCAGGCTTGCGCGCGG
>JAVXVR010000473.1:0-4298 GCA_032230165.1 Acidobacteriota bacterium
AGCGCCGCGCGCGTCAGCGGCAGAGCCTGCAACAGACGGGCGGGCAGACACCAACGTCGAGCCAGCCTAAGAAGCCGAAGAAGCTGCCGCCGGGCACGCGCGGCTTCGAGCAGTTCGCCAACCGCGACGCCTCCGACAAGCTGATCACGGGCGGCGCGACGCGCACGACGCCGAAGGACGCGGCGGAGGCGGAGGCGGGAGAGAGCCTCGATCGGGGCATGGACTCCTACAAGGCTGAAAGGTTCGTCGAAGCGGCTCAGTCTTTCAGTCGCGCCGCAGAACTTGAGCCGACGTGGTTTCGCGCGCAGTACCGCCTCGGCATGGCTTACGAGGCGCAGGGCAAGTACAGGGAGGCGGCAGCCGCTTACAGCAAGGCGGTTGGGCTCGCACCGGACGAGGCGATAGACGACCCGCTCGACTTCTTCAAGGCGCAGTACAACCTCGCCAACTCGCTCGCCTTGAGCAACCAGCACGAGGCTGCGGTCGCCACTTACCACAAGCTCTTAGACAGTCTGCCCGCGCCGATCCCGACGCCTTACTACAATCTCGGTCTCTCCTACGTCGCGCTTAACAAGCAGCAGGAAGCGACGGACGCTTTTAAGAAGGCTCTCGAGATCAAGCCCGACTACGCCGAGGCACACTACAACCTCGGACTGATCTATGCCCGCGCGGATCAATACCCGGAAGCCGTCGCGGAATTTCGGCAGGCGATCAAGACGAAGCCCGACTACGCCGAAGCGCGCTACGCCCTCGGTCTCGTCTACTACCTCACGGACGACCGCGCCGGGCTCGCCGCGCAGCAGAAGGCTTTGCAGGAGATGAAGTCGAAGCTCGCCGCCGATCTTGCTAAGCTCAGGTGAAAGATTGTCAGTCGTCAGTTGTCCGTGGTCAGTCATCAGTCATTCGCGGCTCACAAGTAGCCGCCCGAAGATCGAATTAACAACGAACAACGGACAACTGACCACGAACAACTGACAGCTTTTCCCCTTTGGCGCGGCGGTGAGAAGTGAAGTATAGTGGCAGCCTGCCTGACTCTCCATCGGTCAAGAAACGTAAAACTTGAAGGGAATCGTGATGAGACAGAGAGCTATCTTTACCGGGCGCGTGCTCGCGCTCATGTTGTGCGCGGCGGTTTGTTTGATCTCGGCGGCGGCGCGCGCGAACGCGCAGATGCCGGGTTATCCTCAATCGCCGGCGACTTCTCCCCAAACACCAACTTCCCCGGATCAGAATCAGCCGCAGGGTCAGCAGAAGGGTCAGCCGAAAGAGAAGGGCGCGCCGTCGGACGCCGAGGTGAAGGCGGCGCAGGCGGTGCAGTCGGCGGCAGACGCGCAGACGACCGCCGCCGCCGCGATGGAGTTCGTCAAGAAGTACCCGAAGAGTTCCTTGCGCCCGCAGGTGGCGCGCGGCGTCGTCGTCAAGATCGCCGCCGTCCCCGACCCGGCGCAGCGCGTGATGCTAGCTGAAGGGTTCACCAAAATCTTCAACGCGCCCGACGAGGCGAGCCTTGCGAGCCCCGTCCTCGTCAATGCCTACATCGAGGCGAAGCGCTTCGACGACGCTTACCGTCTCGCCACGCCCGCCGCGGTCGAGAAGTTTCAAGACCCGCTCGGCGTGATGATCACGCTCGCGGTGACGGGCGCGGAGCAGGCGCGGCAGCAGAACGGGAAGTATGTCAAGGCGAGCCAGCAGTTGGGTCTCAAGGCGGTCGAGTTGATCGAGAGCGGCAAGAAACCGGCGCAGGTCGAGGACGCGCGCTGGGAGGAGTACAAGACGAGTTGGCTGCCGCAACTCTACCAGTCGCTCGGCGTGATGTCTTATGCTGCGGGCGATAAGTTAGACGCGAAGGTGAAGCTGGCGAAAGCAGCGTCGTTGAACTCGAGCGACCCGAACACTTACATCCTCATCGGCGCAATCGCCAACGACGAGTACCAGCAGACCGCGCAGGAGCACAAAGCCGCGTCGGGCGCGGCGAAGGATGAGCTGCTCAAGAAGGCGCACGGGCAGCTCGATCAGGTGATCGACGCCTGGGCGCACGCCATCGCGCTCACAGAAGGCAACTCGCTCGCCGATCAGATGCGCACGCAGCTCATGCAGGATTTGGAGTCGTACTACAAGTACCGCCACGGCTCGTCCGAGGGCTTGCGCCAGTTGATCGACAAGTACAAGAAGCCCGCCGGGACGCAGCCCTAAGCTCGCGCTCGGGCAAAACGGGACGACTAAAATTGAGCGGGCGGCGCGTTGAATCATTCAACGCGCCGCCCGCTTCCTATAGCTCGATCTCACACGCGACCTGAAATCTTAGTCGCGCTGCTCTCCTAACGGCGTCAGCTTTGCCCCGCGCCGCCCGATTCTCCTTGACCCGACTGCGAGCCGCCGCCGCCGGAGCCCGCTTCCTGAATGCCCGCCTCTTTTTCGAGCGGGGGCAACGCCGCCGCCACTGCGCCGCTCACCAGCCCTGCGGCTGCGCCCGCGAGCACGCGCCGGACAAGTCCCTTCTTTGCGCCGCCGCGCGATCTCTTCGCGCCGCCCTTTTTGCTACCACCCTTCTTGCCCGCGCTCTTTTTCGCGCCGCCCTTCTTGCCGCCACTCTTCTTAGCACCACTCTTCTTTGCGCCGCCTCCGCCTTTCTTCGCCCCGGCTTTTTTAGCGCCGCCTTTCTTCGCCCCACCTTTTTTAGCGCCGCCCTTCTTCCCGGCTGAGCCCTTCTTGCCGCCGCGCGCGCCGCTCTTGGAACCCGACTTCTTCGTCGCCATCAGAGTTTCTCCTTTTCGTTAATCTGCGGAATAATTTTGTTCAACCTAATAAACTAATCTCGCGCGCCGCGCAAGAAAAAAGTTCCGCCTCGGCGCGAGCGACGCGGTGACGCGCCTCCGACACTCCTGCTACAATCGCGCGACTCAGAGCGCAGAGCGGCGCGCTTCGCAGGCGACCGGGAAGCTTAAGACGGAAAGGGATCGAGTCGAAAAAAATGTTCAAGCCAGCACGAAGCTTACCGTCGGCGCTCGTCGCCCTCTGTCTCCTCGCAGCTTCGTCCGGCGCGCAATCTGGGCGCACGACTGTTGCGCCCGGCAGGCGTTACAGCCGACTTGTCATACGCAACGCCCTCGTCATCGACGGCAACGCCACGCCCGTCTCCGGTCCCTACGACATCGTCGTCGAAGGCAACACCATCCGCGAGATGGTCGCGCTCGATCCGGTCTCGGTTAAAGCAGGCGAGGCGCGTCGTCCCGCGACGGGCGAAGCGGAGATAGACGCCACGGGCAAGTACGTCATGCCGGGCCTCATCAACCTGCACGGGCACGTGCAGGACGAGCGCGCAGGCGTCCCGCAGCCGCTCGACTACGAATTAAAACTCTGGCTCGCGTGCGGCATTACGACCGTCCGGGATGTTGGCAGCGACACGCGCAAGACGCTCGAACTTAAACGCAGGAGCGAAGCGGGCGAGATTGCCGCGCCGCGCATCTTCATCTACGCCGTCTGGAACAACTCGCCCTTGCCGCGCAACAGCGAGCAAGCGCGCGCGCGCGTGCGCGAGTTGAAGGCGATGGGTGCGGACGGGCTCAAGTTCTTCGGCATGGATCGCGATCTGATGGCGGCGGCGTGGGACGAAGCGCACAAGCAGAACCTGCGCATCGCGCACCACGCCGCAGTCGCCGAGACGAACGCTTGGGACGATATCAAGTTTGGCACGACTTCCATCGAGCACTGGTACGGCATCCCCGACGCCGCGATTGAAGGAGGCGTGCAGAACTTCCCGCCCGACTACAACTACTCGGACGAAGTGGATCGCTTCCGCTTCGCCGGTCACCTCTGGCGCGAGGCGAACTGGGACAAGTTGATGAAGGTTTTGGACGCGATGATCGAGGCACACGTCGCCTGGGACCCGACGCTCGACATCTACGAGGCGAGCCGCGACCTGCAACGCGCGCAGACGCAGCCTTGGTTCGCGGATTATTTGCACCCCTCGCTCGAAGACTACTTCCGACCCGACCCCGGTCATCACGGCTCGTACTTTCTGGGCTGGACTTCGACCGACGAGACTTTCTGGAAAGAGAACTATCGCATCTGGATGGCGGCGCTCAGAGAGTTCGACCGTCGCGGCGGTTTGATCGGTGCGGGCGAAGACGCGGGCTTCATCTACCAGATGTACGGCTTCGGTCTCATACGTGAGCTTGAGCTAAAACAAGAGGCGGGCTTCCACACCTTGAAGGTCATCCAGCAGGCGACGGGCAACAACGCGCGCATCCTCGGTCAGGAAGATCATCTGGGGCGCGTGCGACCCGGCTACGCGGCAG